>USGN01000008.1 GCA_900554255.1 uncultured Collinsella sp.
TCCTTGAGCCGGAGTCCTCTCCATGCGCTACCATGACAGACAATGTATTTGACGTACGACCCGCCGAGCTTGCCCCGGCGGGCTTTTGGCGTTGCGATGCCGGAGGAACAGCATGCTCATTCACCGTATAGCCGCGCAGCTCTACACTGCCGAGGCGCTGCAGACCGTCGAGGCCGGGCTCGATTCTGGCGAGGACGTGACGCTGGCCGTGTCTCAGTCGGGCCGAACACTTATGGCCGCCGCCCAGTTTGCGCGCCGCCCGCGCCCTACGGTCTACATCGTGAGTGGCGAGGATGCAGCCGATCGCGCCGCGCGTAGCCTTGCCGCCTATGTGGGCCTGGCGCACGTGTGCCGCTTTCCCGAGCGCAAGGACTATCCTTGGCGCGAGCAGGCGCCCGACGATGCCGTGGTGGCGCAGCGCTGCGAGGCTCTGGGGCGCATCGTGCGCGGGGACAACTGCATCATGGTTGCCTCGGCCCGCGCGCTGCTGCGCTGCGTGCCGCCGGTCGAGAGCCGCTACTGGGAGTCCACTACTTTTGCGGTGGGCGAGGAGATTCCCTTTGACGAGGTGCCGCAGCGTCTGGTGGGCATGGGCTACACCAATGCCGGCGCCGCCGACGCGCCCGGTCTGTTCCGCGTGCACGGCGACACCGTCGAGGTGTTTCCCGCGCAGGAAAAGGCGCCCATGCGCATTGAGTTCTTTGGCGACGAGATCGACCGCATCCGCCGCATGGTGAGCTCCACGGGCCAGACCATCGGCAACGAGGACAGCATCGAGATCTTCCCGTGCCGTGAGCTGGCGCTTACCGACGAGGCCGTCCACAACATGCATGTGGCGCTCTACCGCGCCAGCCAGGACGACAGCAAGTTGGCGGCGCTGCTCGAGATGGTGGATGCGCGCATCGTCACGCCTGAGCTCGACCGCTTTTTGCCGGTGATGTACGGCCAGACCGTGAGCCCGCTGTCGCATGTGAGCGGCAAGGCGCTCGTGGTACTGTCCGAGCCGCGCTCGCTGTTCGACGATTGCCTGCGCGCCTACGAGGATATCGAGGCGCGTGCTGGCGAGGCAGGGATTGACCGGCTGGATGGCCTGTATGTACGTGCCCAGCAGCTCGATTTTGGTGCCCAGCAGCGCCTGAACTACGTGAGCCTGATTCGTGCCGGCGGCGCGGTGACGGCGGAGCTCAAGATTGAGCAGCCGGCCATTGCGGGCTCGGACAATCGCTTTATGACGCGCATTCAGGAAGTCGTGGGCAAGCGCTACGCCTGCGTGTTTGCCATTCCCGACCGCGGCGCGCGCGAGTCGATGGAGCTCACCTTTGGCGACGAGGGCATTACCTTTGAGGAATCGCTGACCGCGGCGCCCGAAAACGCCGGCGTCATTGGCGAGCGCGTGCGCGTGGCGGCGGCAGATTCTGCCGATCGTGCCGCACGCCAGGAGGCCCACGTTTCCATTCGCGAGCGTAAGGTCGACGCGCTCAACGCCCGCTCGCTCGAGGTGGGCGCCGCGCAGGCTGCCGCCGGCGCCGCCGTGCCCACCATCTCGCGCGGGCGCGTGACCTTTGTGGACGCTGCCCTGCCGCAGGGCGTGGTGGTGCCCGACGCCAATTTGGCCGTGTTCTCGATTGCCGACCTCAACGCCCGCATGGATGCCAACCGCGCGCGCAGCCGCCGCAAGGTTGACATTACGCAGATCACGTTCCCGTTTAAGCCGGGCGACTACGTGGTGCACGCTACCCACGGCATCGCGCTCTTTAGCGAGATCGCGCGTCAGGAAGTGGGCGGCAAGGAACGCGACTACTTTTTGCTGGAATATGCCGATGGCGACAAGCTCTACGTGCCGCTGGAGCAGGTTGACCGCATTACGCGCTACGTTGGTCCCGACGGCGATAAACCGCGCTTGACCAGGCTCAACACCGCCGACTGGACGCGGGCCACCAACAAGGCGCGCAAGAACGCCAAAAAGCTGGCGTTTGACCTGGTCGACCTCTATACGCGCCGCTCGTCGATTACCGGTATCGCCTGTCCGCCCGATACGCCTGAGCAGATCGAGATGGAGGAGAGCTTCCCCTACGACGAGACACGCGACCAGCTGGAGGCTATCGCCGACATCAAGGCAGACATGGAGGCGCCCAAGCCCATGGACCGCCTGCTGTGCGGCGACGTGGGTTTCGGCAAGACCGAGGTCGCCCTGCGCGCAGCCTTTAAGTGCGTGGACTCCGGCCGCCAGGTCATGGTGCTCTGCCCCACGACCATTCTGGCCCAACAGCACTACGAGACATTCTTTGAGCGTTTTGCCCCGTTTGGCTTGGAGGTCGAGGTACTCAGCCGCTTCCGCACGCCGGCGCAGCAAAAGCGCGCGCTCAAGGCGTTTGCCGAGGGCACGATTGATGTGCTCATCGGCACGCACCGCCTGCTTTCTGCCGACGTGAACCCCAAGAACCTGGGCCTGGTGATTATCGACGAGGAGCAGCGATTTGGCGTGCAGCACAAGGAGCAGCTCAAGAACCTGCGCGAGCAGATTGACGTGCTTACGCTTTCGGCAACGCCGATTCCGCGAACCATGCAGATGGCCACGAGCGGCGTGCGCGACATGAGCCTGATCACCACGCCGCCGACTGGGCGTCGTCCCGTGATCGTGCACGTGGGGGAGTACGACCCCGACGTGGTGAGCGCGGCGATTCGCCTGGAGGTGGGCCGCGGCGGTCAGGTGTATTACGTGTCCAACCGCGTCAAGACCATCGACGACGCCGTGGCGCGCGTGCACGAGGCCGCGCCCGAGGCGCGCGTGGGCGTGGCGCACGGCAAGATGAGCCCGCGCGAGGTCGAGGACGTGATGATCGAGTTCGCGACCAAGAAGATCGACGTGCTTATCGCCACGACCATCGTGGAGAGCGGCATCGACAACGCAACGGCCAACACGCTCATCATTGAGGACTCGCAGCGTCTGGGTCTGGCACAGCTCTACCAGCTTAAGGGCCGCGTGGGCCGCTCGGCCACGCAGGCATACGCGTACTTTATGTTCCCCGGCGAGCTGCCGCTTACCGAGGAGGCCGCGGCACGCCTGACCGCGCTTTCCGAGTTCCAGGACCTGGGCAGCGGCATGCGCATCGCCATGCGCGACCTGGAGATCCGCGGCGCCGGTTCGCTTATGGGCGCCGAGCAGCACGGTAACCTGTCGAGCGTGGGCTTTGACCTGTTTACGCAGATGCTGGGCCAGGCCGTGGCCGAGGCGCGCGGCGACGACGATGCCGGCGTGGAGGCGGCGAGCGTGGGCATCAACCTGCCGGCCGACTACTTCTTGTCCGAGGAGTACATGCCGGCGGTGGACCAGCGCGTGCTCGTGTACCGCAAGCTCGCGGCTGCTGGGGACCTGGAGAGCATCGACGAGGTGCAGGAGGAGACCGAGGCCGCGCATGGCGAGCTGCCGTTGGCGGGACTCAACCTGTTCAACCGCGCGCGCATCCGTATTCGCGGCGAGCGCCTGGGGCTCGAGAGCGTCACGCTCAGCGGTGGACGCATCACGTTTTTGGGCGTCGACGTGCCCAAGAAGGTGGCCTTTGAACTAAAGACCCGCTATGGCGCGGTGAACTTCCCCAAGAGTCGCAAGCTGTCGGTGCCCTACAAGGCGGGCGCCGGCGCGGGCAGCGGCCTGGGTCGCGGCCTCGATGCCAACGACGGCACCGGCCCGGTGGCGGCCGCGCTTATGCTGCTGCAGCAGCTGGGTGCTAGTGATGATGACTAGCGAGTCGACGCTGCAAACGCCCCATTTGGGCAATCTGGTTCCATCGAGAGGAAAGCATGTTCGGATACATCTATAAGAAAGATGTCGCCTTGATCGCGGTTGTCCTGTGCCTTTGTCTGGGCGTGGGCAGTTTCTTCGATTATCAGATCTCGAGCGCGCTGTTCAACATCGGCAGCATGTACGGTCGCTTTGTCGAGGCGGCCGGTGAGCTGCCGTTCGAGCTGACGGCGAGCGTCGCGGGCGTTATGCTCGTACGCGCGGTGCGTCCCGACTCCAGGGGGAGCAAATGGCTCGCCGTGCTCGGCATTCTCGTCAACGTTGGCCTGGCCGGCTACGAGATTATCGGATCGTTGCGCGTCGGCGGTAAGCTCATCGCGTTTCAGCTGGTACTGACGTTTGCGTTGGTCATCGCAGCCAACTTCATCGCCTACCGCCTTACGCGCGACACCGCGCCCGACGAGCTTACACGTTGGGCGTTGATGGTGCTTGCCGTGTGGGTCGCTCAGGCCATCATCCTCAATGTCATTGTTAAGCCGTTATGGTCGCGCCCGCGCATGCGCGTGATCGAGGCCACGCCGGGGCTCAATTTTCAGCCGTGGTGGGTGATCGGCAACCCCGACAAGTGGGCCTATATCGCCGCCGGCGTGATTAAGGACGGGTTCAAGTCGTTTGCGAGCGGACACACGGCGCATGCGGCGATCGGCCTTATGCTCGCCGGGCTTCCCGCGGCAGCCTTTAAGGAAAAACCTTCGCGTCGCCGCGTGATCTTTTGGGCGGCGGCTGTGATCGCGGCGCTCGTCGCCTTTGGGCGCATCGTGATTGGAGCGCACTTTTTGACTGATGTGAGCTGCGGTTTTGCCCTGGTACTGGCACTTGAGTGCCTTGCCGCACGCATTGCCTATCCCAACGGCGTACAATAGCTCCGTTTGAATCATCTGGCCGATACCCGGTAAGAGAGGATTGCCATGCTCGCGTTTAACAACGATTATTCCCACGGCGCACATCCGGCAGTGCTGCAGGCGCTCGTCGACACCAATATGGAGCCGCAGCCCGGCTACGGTACCGATGCGCACACCGAGCGTGCCAAGCAGCTTATCCGCGAGGCCTGTCAGGCCCCCGATGCCGACGTGTTTTTTCTGGTGGGCGGCACGCAGGCCAACGCGACGGTGATCGACATGCTGCTCGCGCCGTACGAGGGCGTCGTTGCCGCCGAGACTGGCCACGTCGCCTGCCACGAGGCGGGCGCCATCGAGTTTGGCGGCCATAAGGTGCTCACCATCCCCGGCTACGAGGGCAAGATGCACGCCGAGGACCTCGAGAACTATATCCAGGTGTTCTACGAAAACGAGAGCTACGAGCACACGGTGTTCCCGGGTGCCGTGTACGTGAGTCTATCGACCGAGTACGGCACGCTGTACTCCAAGGCCGAGCTTGCGGCGATTCACGCAGTGTGCCAGAAGCGCCAGATTCCGCTGTTTGTGGATGGCGCCCGCCTGGCCTATGCGCTGGCGGCCGATGAGTGCGACATTACCCTGCCCGAGCTGGCACAGCTGTGTGACGTGTTCTACATCGGCGGCACCAAGTGCGGCGCGCTTTGCGGCGAGGCCGTGGTGTTTTGCGGCATGCACGCCCCGGCGCATCCCATTCCGCGTATTAAGCAGCATGGCGCACTGCTTGCCAAGGGCCGCCTGACGGGTGTGCAGTTCGAGGCCCTTTTTACCGATGGCCTGTATTTTGAGATTGGTCGCCAGGCGATTGAGACCGCTCAGGCGCTGCGTCGCGTGCTGCACGAGCGCGGCTACCAGTTCTTCTTGGAGACGCCCACAAACCAGCAGTTTGTGATTCTGCCCAACGAGGACATGGCCCGCATTCGCGAGCATGCCTCGGTCGAGTACTGGGAAAAGTACGACGAGACCCACACGGTGGTGCGTTTTTGCACCAGCTGGGCCACGACGCAGGAGGATATCGACGCGCTGGCGGCGGTTCTGTAGCCTAATGTAATGACGAGGGGCCGCCCTACGCCTGAGCTTGGCGCAGGGCGGCCTTTGCTTTTGGGGGAGAAGGGTTGTATAACCGAGATGTCCGAGCCGACGATTCGCCTGGCGACGCCCGATGATGCGCCGGAGTTGCTTGCCATCTATGAGCCGTATGTGCGCCAGACGGCGATTACCTGCGAATACGAGTTGCCGAGCGTTGAGGAGTTCGCCGGGCGTATTGAGCGTACGCTCAAGCGCTATCCGTATCTGGTGATGGAGTTGGACGGGCGTCCGGTAGGCTATGCCTATGTGAGTCCGCTTAACAGCCGCGAGGCATACGACTGGTCGGTCGAGACGTCGATCTACCTGGCGCGCGATGTGCGCCATGGCGGGCTGGGTCGCAAGCTGCACGACGCGCTCAAGCAATGCCTGGTCGCGATGGGCATCACCAACATGTGCGCGCTCATTGCCGTGCCGCACGACAAGGACGACGAGTACCTGACGCACAACAGTCAGGATTTCCATGCCCATATGGGGTATCGCCTGGTGGGCGCCTTCGACCGCTGCGCCCAAAAGTTCGGCCGCTGGTACGACATGTGCTGGATGGAGCTGGTCCTGGCCGAGCGCACACCCAACCAAACCAAACCAACCTGGTTCCCCGACCTTCCCAAACCTACCATTTAGGGACAGGTTTATTTTGGCAGGTTAGCCGATGGGCTCGGTGTATTTGGCGCGGTCGGTGCGCTGGATGCGCTTGGAGACGTGGAGCGGGCGGCCGTCGGTGTCGTAGACGTAGTCGGTGATCAGGATCAGCGCCTGCCCGCGCTCAACGTTGAGCAAAAACGCCTCGTTTTGCGAGGCGTAGCACACCTCAAAGGTCTTATGCCCCTGTGCCGGCGCGCGATGGAACTCCTGTCGCAGCGTGGCGTAGAGCGAACCGTTAATATCGCGATCGATGAGCGTCTCGAAGCTTGGCGGCAGGTAGGTGGTCTCCAGGCACAGCGGCGCGTCGTCCAGGTAGCGCAGGCGGACAAGTTTGACGAGCTTGCTGCCCACGGCGGCGTCAAAGAACTTAGCTATGCTGCCGGCCGCCTTGGCAAAGCCCGAGTCCACGGTGCGCGTGGTGGGCTTCATGCCCTGGCCTTCGATCTGCTTGGTATAGCTCGAAAACACCAGGCTGTTCTCGTGGAGCGCGGGCGTGTCGGCCACAAAGGCGCCACGCCCGCGCTCGGTGCGCACCAGGCCCTCATCAACGAGCACCTTAAGGGCGTGGCGCACGGTGCTGCGCGACAGCCCCGATTCGCCCATGAGCTCCATCTCGGACGGCAGCTTGTCTCCGCGTGCGTAGGTGCCGGCGGCGATGCGGTCGCGCAGCATGCCCGCCAAGCGCTCGTATTGGGCCAGTTTCTTTTTAGACGAAGCGTTCATGCGATCAACCTGTATCTAACTTGTATGCTTACCGAACAAAGCATGTATCCAACATGACAACAAAGCCGCTGGTAACGGATTGCCGAAAACCTTACCAGCATAATTTCTAAGATAAATATAGCATACAACTAGTCGACATAACCAAAACATGTATGTAACTTGTATGCCATCGAGAGCATCAAACGAGAAGAAAGGCTGATGCACGATGACTACTCAGGAACAGGTTAAGGATGTCGTCTCCCAGGTTTTGGCTGACAAGGCAGACAAGGGCGGCATCAAGCGCGTCGTGTGGATTGGCGCCGGCGGATCCAACGGCGGCAACTATCCTGCCCAGTACTTTATGGAGCACGAGGCCACGCAGGTCGTGAGCTCCAGCTACACCAGCAACGAGTTCGTGCACGCAACCCCTGCCTACGTCAACGAGAACACCCTGGCCGTCGTCGTGTCCATGCGCGGCACCAAGGAGACCATCGTTGCCGCCCGGGTCGCCAAGGACCACGGCGCCAGCACCATCGCCATCTATGTTGACGAGTCCGGCCTCACCGAGGTCTGCGACTACAAGATCCAGTACGACAGCCTGGCCGTCGACGAGTCCTGCATGGGCCGCACCAACTCCGCCGTCGTGACCATGATCGCCATGGAGCTTACGCAGCAGACCGAGGGCTATGCCGAGTACGAGACCGCTATGGCCGCGTTCGACTTGGTCGACCCCATCTATCGCAAGGCCGTCGAGTACACCCGTCCGCTCGCTGCCAAGTGGGCCGAGCAGAACGCCGACAAGCCCTGCATCAACGTGATGGCTCAGGGTCCGCTCTTTGGTGCCGCCTACGTCTTTAGCATCTGCAACGTGCAGGAGATGCTGCAGATCGACTCCTGCACCATCAACACCTGCGACTTCTTCCACGGTCCTTTCGAGATTCTGGACAAGCGCACCTCGCTGTTCCAGCTCATCAGCGTCGGCCGCAGCCGCTGCAACGACGAGCGCGGCATCCGCTTCGTCAACCAGTACGGTGGCGAGCGCGTCTATCAGCTCGACGCCAAGGAGCTCGGCCTCAACGACATCAAGGACAGCGTGAGCGAGTACTTCAACCACCTGATCTTTGCCCCGATCCTCAACAACGTGTATATGCGCGCGCTCTCTGCCGTCACCCACAAGGACTACATGACGCGCCGCTACATGTGGAAGCTGGACTACTAGGGGATAGAGCGGCCTAACAGCTCGATGTCCTCATAAGTTGCGGTGGAATAGTTCTTGCTTGGGGGCTTGAAGCCTCTATTTAGGAACTATTTCACCGCAACCGCCAAGTAATCCGCTGAGGACGGAGGAAAACGGATCACTTTCCCGCTCGCCGATTTGTGTCTTGAAAAATGTATATAACGACTATAACGTAGTGTGAAACATATTGGAAACAATACCGAGGAGGCTGCGTTGAAGAAAAGCAATCTGGGCTATGTGCTGGTGCTGGTCGCCGCGCTTATGTGGGGCAGCATCGGAATCTTTGTAAACGGCATCTCGGCCATGGGCGTTTCGTCCCAGAGCATGGCTGCCTTTCGCTTGTTGGTCGGAGCGCTTATCTTGGCACCGGTCCTGATGTTTATGGGCTGCCGTCCGGGTGAGGGGTCTACCGTGGCTCAGGGTCCGCTGGCCCTGTTCAAGGCAAGCCCCAAAGAGCTCGTCCCCTGCGCGCTTGTCGGTATCGTCGGTCTGGCCGCCGCCAACACCTGCTATTACGAGTGCATGGGCGAGGTCGGCATGTCCACGGCCTCGGTGCTGCTCTACACCTCGCCGGTGTTTGGCGTCATGCTCGGCCGCGTGCTTTATCGCGAGGACGTGACCCCCAACAAACTCGTTGCCATTGTCTTTAACATCGTTGGCTGCGTGCTTGCAGTGACCAATGGCGACCTTTCCGGTTTTCATTTTTCGGTTTGGGGCGTCACGTCGGGCGTGATTGCAGGCTTTTGCGGTGCGTCGCTCGCGGTGTTTAGCCGGATAGCAACCAAGACGGTCCACCCGCTGGCTGTCACGTTTTGGGGCTTTGTTTTTGGCGGTGTGGTTATGGCAGCTATCGCGGCTCCGTGGCCGGATGTCGCCGCGGCAATGTCGCCACAGCTGCTGCTGCTGTTCCTTGGCTTTGGACTCATCCCCACAGCCGTGGCCTACATCTTATATATGCAGGGTCTGTCCATGGGGCTCGAGACATCGAAAGTTCCCGTCGTAATGTCTTTCGAGACGGTCGTCACCGTACTGGTGGGCATTGGTGTCTATGCCGAGCCCGCCGGCGCGATCAAGGTCCTGGGCATCGTGCTGGTGCTCGCGTCCATCCTGATTATGAATACCGACTTCTCCAAGCTGCGCAACAGTGTGTTTGTCGGTCATGTCATTGAGAGCATGACCTTTAAGCCCAACGCGTGGTGGACGGAGAAATCGCAGGACATGGATCTGTTCCGCGAGCGCACCGGCATCGCGCTGGAGCCCACCGTGCAGGAAAGCCCCTGGTACTTTGTGCGATAGGGGATTGGCGAGGCGTCTGATCTGGGGTTATCCAGTCAGCGCCGGCCAACCCAGCCCCAACGTTTCAAGTACGTTAAACCCGTCAACGGTCGATTTTCACCCGCGAACGGTCTTTATACTAATTAGCAATATAAGCAACGTATAAGACGTTATAATGACAATAACGAAAAGGAGGAGGCAAGATGAATCAGATCATTCTCGCATCTCATGGCGGCCTGGCCGCAGGCGCCAAAGACACGCTCGAGATGGTTCTCGGCGACGTGTCGAACGTCCACGTCGTGTCGCTTGCTCGTGACGACAAGGAGCCCATCACCAATAAGGTTGAGGCTATGATCGCCACGTTCAACGCGGACGACACCGTCTATGTGCTGACCGATATGCTCGGCAGCTCGGTCAACAACAGCATGGTCGAGCTTTCCAAGAACGGCACGAAGTTCACGGTTGTCAGCGGTTTCAACATCCCGTTGGCGCTCACGCTTGCTATGAGCCCCGCCCCCGTCAAGGGCGCCGAGCTCGCGGCCCTCATCAACGAGGCCCGCAACGGTCTGACCAACCCCAACGCACCGGCCCAGCCCGCCGCGGCTCCCGCCAAGAAGGCCAAGGCGTCCCGTCACAGCTCCGGTCCCGCCAAGATCGTCCTCGCACGTCTTGACTACCGTCTGCTGCACGGCCAGGTCGTCTTTACCTGGACCACCAAGGTCCAGGCCGAGCGCATCATCGTCGTCGACAACGCTGCCGCCAACGATGACATCAAGAAGGGCGCTCTTAAGCTGGCCAAGCCCCAGGGCGTGCGCCTGAACGTCTTCACCGTCGAGCGTGCCCTCGCCAAGATGGACAAGCTCAACACCCTCGGCGAGCGCGTCATGTTCGTCTTTGGCAACACGGCCGAGATGCTGCAGTTCTGCCAGGGCTACAAGCTCGACGCCATCAACCTGGGCGCCACCGCCAACCACGACGGTGCCGATCAGGTCGGCGGCAAGGACAGCTCCGTCTTCCTCGACGCCAACCAGAAGGCCGACGTCAACCAGCTGCTCGACATGGGCATCAAGCTCTACGTCCAGCAGACCCCTACGTATCAGAGCGTCGACATCGACGCCAAGCTGTAATCAACCAGGCTTTTGCCTGACTGAAAGGAGAAGGGTATGAATACGTTCATCAGTGCGGTGCTCGTCGGCCTCGTCGGCGTGTTCTGCATGTGGGACTCCCGCCTGCTCGGTCGTCTTAACTTCGAGCAGCCCCTCGTTGGCGCTACGCTCGTCGGTCTGCTGCTGGGCGATGTGCCCACCGGCCTTGCCGTCGGTGCCGCCGTCGAGCTCGTATCCATGGGCCTGGTGCAGGTCGGCGCCGCCGTTCCGCCCGATATGGTCCTGGGCGGCATCGTGGCCGCTGCCTTTGCGTGCCTGACCGACGCTTCCGCCGAGACCGCCATGACGATCGCCATCCCGGTCGCCGTCCTGGGTCAGCTCCTCGGCATCGTGTTCCGTTCCATCATCGCCGTCCTCACCCATGTGGCAGATAACGCGATCGATAACGGAAAGTTCAAGACCGCCTACCGTATGCACATCTGCGCCGGCTCCGGTTTGTACGCCATCATGTACTTCCTGCCGATCTTCCTCGCCGTCTTTGTTGGCACCGACCTGGTTCAGGCCATCGTCAACATGGTTCCCGAGTGGCTGTCCACTGGTCTTAACGTTTCGACCAAGATCATGACCGCCTACGGCTTGGCCCTGCTGCTCACCATGATGATCAAGAAGGGTATGACTCCGTTCCTGTTCATCGGTTTCCTGCTCGCCGCTTACCTCAACCTGTCCGTCATCGCGGTCGCTCTGATCGGTGTGTGCCTGGCTGTCGTCTTCATGGGCTTCAAGTTCAACGGTTCCCATGCAGCCGCCGGTGTCGATTCCGACTACGATCCGCTCGAAGACGACGAAGACTAAGGAGGAACACACTATGGCAACCGCAACCAAGGACGTGTCCCTGAACAAGAAGGTCAGCCAGTTCTTCTGGCGCTCCTGGGCCATCCAGGCCTCTTGGAACTACGAGCGTCAGATGAACATGGGCTTCCTCTACGGTATGGTTCCCACGCTCGATCGCCTCTATCCGGACGAGTCCGACCCCAAGCAGCTTGCTGCTAAGAAAGAGGCTTACCACCGTCACATGGCGTTCTACAACTGCACCCCGCAGACGAGCGCTTTCATCCTGGGCCTCGCCGCCTCCATGGAGGAGGAGTACGCCAAGGATCCCGAGAACTTCGATCCCGATTCGATCAACGCGGTCAAGACCTCCCTCATGGGTCCGCTTTCCGGCATCGGCGACTCCTTCTTCCAGGGCACCATCCGCGTTATCGCCTTTGGCCTGGGCGTTCAGCTGGCTCAGCAGGGCTCCATCATGGGCCCGATCCTGGCCATGCTCATCTCCATCGTCCCCTCTGTGCTGATCACTTGGTTTGCAGCCAAGATGGGCTATCAGGGCGGCCACGAGTACCTGAGCAAGCTTCAGGGCGGCGACCTCATGGAGAAGCTCATGTATGTCTGCGGCATCGTGGGTCTTATGTCCGTGGGCGGCATGATCGCCACGCTGATCGGCGCCACCACCCCGCTGCAGTTCGCTGACGGCACCGTCGTTATCCAGGACATCCTGGACAGCATGATGCCCCAGATGATCTCCCTTGGCCTCACCGGCCTTATGTACTGGCTCATCAAGAAGAACGTCAACACCGGTTGGCTTCTCGTGATCGCCATTGTGGGCGGCATCGCCCTCTCCGCGGTCGGCATCCTGGCTTAGTCGCGACTAAGCGCCTAACCGCTTTCCCCCGGGGGCCTGCCTGGCATCCCATACCCCAGGCAGGCTTCCATCCCCAAAATGCGACAATGGGACAGTCCCTTTGTCGCATCCTCAACGGGCCGGCGACTCGGCCCAAACCACGGTAACCCTGCGAGCGCCCGGCAATGTGGCGCCGCAAAAATCGAAAGGAATGTGTCAGATGTACGAGATCGACCTTAACCTCCCTAAGCAGATCGTCGCTGACGTCCTGTCCAACCACGAGATCCACAGCGTCGCCTTCGTCGGCTGCGGTGCTTCCATGTCCGACCTTTACCCCGCCAAGTACTTCCTGGCCAACAACACGGACAAGCTGAACGTTCAGATCTTCACCGCTAACGAGTTCAACTACGACACGCCTTCCTGGGTCAACGAGCACACCTTCGTGATCACCTGCTCCCTCGGTGGCTCCACGCCCGAGACCGTCGAGGCCAACAAGACCGCCAAGAAGCACAACTGCCCGGTCGTCTCCCTCACCAACAAGGCTGGCTCCGCTCTGACCGTCGACGCTGACTACGTCATCGTCCACGGCTTCCATGCCAACTATGCTGCCAAGGCCGAGAAGCCCGCCTACGCCATCGCTCTTGCTCTCGAGATCCTTCAGCAGACCGAGGGCTATGACCACTACGAGGACATGATCACCGGCCTCACCAACATCTTCGAGCTGATCGAGAACGCTGCTCACTCCGCCAAGGGCCTGGCCAAGCAGTTCGCTCAGGACTTCAAGGACGACAAGATGATCTACTTCATGGCCTCCGGTGCCTCCGAGAAGATGGCTTATTCTAACGCCGCCTTCCTGTTCACCGAGATGCAGTGGATCGACGCTGCTTCCTACAACACCGGCGAGTACTTCCACGGCCCGTTCGAGGTTTCCACCGAGGGTAAGCCCTACGTCTTCTTCATGTCCGATGGCGCTACCCGTCCGATGGACGCCCGCGCCCTCACCTTCCTTGAGCGCATGGGCGCCAAGGTCGCTCTGATCGACTCCAAGGATTACGGCCTGGCTGACGCCGTGCCCGCGAGCGTCGTCACCTACTTCAACCCGCTGCTGCACCTCGCCGTTATGCGCGAGTACGGCAACCAGATCGCCGAGGCCCGTCAGCACCCGCTGACCATGCGTCGCTACATGTGGAAGCTTTCCTACTAATCGCAAGTAAGTAGACCTTACGGGTTGGTTGAGAGGGGATGGGGTTTGCGCCCTGTCCCCTTTTTGCTTTGGGGAGGGCGTGTCCGTTGCGCTGCAAAGCCCCAGATAAAACCTACCAAAATAAACCTGTCCCTTTTTGGCAGGTGGGAGGAGATGCGTATGATCAAAGCAGTGCTGTTTGATATGGACGGCGTGCTGGTCGATACCGAGTGGTTCTACAACCGTCGCCGCGTGGCGTTTATGGAAGAGAAGGGGTTCCACTTTGACGAGATTCCCGATCTTTCGGGGTCTAACGAGCCTGCCATTTGGGAGGCGCTGGTGCCCGACGATGTTGAGCTGCGCGAGCGTCTGCGCGTGGAGTACAAGCAAGTCTACAGCCCGGTCCACCCCGTTCCGTATGCCGAGCTGCTCAACGAGCAGACGGAGCCGGTGATGCGCGAGCTGCACGAGCGCGGCGTGAAGTGTGCCATCGCGAGCTCGTCCTATCGCGAGCTGATCGACGAGCTGGTGGAGATTGCCGGTATCGCCGACGTGCTGGACTACACCATCAGCGGTCACGAGTGCAGTGCGTTTAAGCCCGACCCCGAGATCTACCTGCGTGCCATGGAGGCGCTGGAGGTGGAGCCGACCGAGTGCCTGGTTATCGAGGACTCGCCCATGGGCATCGAGGCCGGCAAGCGCTCCGGTGCCCACGTCCTGGCGCTGCGTCCGCACGAGGGCGTCAACCTCGATCAATCGCGAGCCGATGCCGTTATCGATAATCTGACTGACATCCTATCTGCCATCTAGCAGCAAACCACCACAAAGGGGACAGGCACCTTTGTGGTGGTTTTTATTGGGGCGACGTTTTTTGAAGGCAGTCGACGCCAAAACCACCACGAAGGTGCCTGTCCCCTTTGTGGTGGTCCATGCTACAATCGCGGGCATGCCTCACAACTAGATCTGCCTTCGAAAGGAGCCTACGTGGCGAACGCCATCGATCAGCTCACGGACCGAGTGCTCGTGCTCGGCCGTCTCACCATCGTCCGCCGCGCCATTACTGCAGTGGCGGTCACAATTTCCGCCGTTCTCCAGACATTTCTGATCCAGGCATTCATTCAGCCCGCCGACCTGCTTCCGAGCGGCCTCACCGGCGTTGCGGTCCTGCTCGATCGCGTTACCTCGCTCGGCGGCGTTCACATCGACATCTCGCTCGGTATGCTCGCGCTCAACATCCCCGTGGCGCTCCTATGTTGGAGTGGCATTAGCAAGCGCTTCGTCATCTTCTCGATGATGCAGGTCGTGCTCTCGTCGCTGTTCCTCAATGTCTTTCACTTCGCGCCGTTTTTAGGCGACAAGATCATGCTCATCATTTTTGGCGGCGTGGTCTCGGGTCTGGGCGCTGCCATCGCACTTAAATCCGGCGCATCCACCGGCGGCACCGACTTTATCGCGCTGTGGGTCTCCAACCACACGGGCAAGACCATCTGGGGCGTCATCTTTGGTTTCAACTGCTTTATCCTGGCGATCTTTGGTTTTATGTTTGGCTGGGACAAGGCGGCGTATTCCATCGTGTTCCAGTTTATTTCGACCAAGACCATCGACAGTTTCTATCGTCGCTACGACCGCGTGACGCTGCAGATCACGACGCGCAAGGCAGACGAGGTCATGACCGCCTATGTTGACCATTTTCAGCATGGCATTAGCTGCGCCGAGGTCATTGGCGGATACAGCCGCGAGAAGATGTACCTGCTGCACGCCGTTGTATCGACCTACGAGAGCCAGGACATTATCAAGCTGGTGTGCGACATTGATCCCGGCGCCGTGATCAACGTGTTCCACACGCTCAACTTTGTGGGCGGCTGGTGGGGAGGTCATGTCGACGAGCCCATGCCCACGGCCGTTCCCGATCCCGACAAGCCCGCACGCATGGCCAGCAGGCAGGCGCGCCTCAGCGAACAGGACAGCCTGCAGCAGGACGACGGCAAGTAGGGTATTGGCATTTTGCCGGTCCTGCGCAACCCATCCGAACGAGCCCCCCGAAAGCCCCGTTGCTTTCGAGGGCTCTCGTTTGCCCAGATAAAACCTACCAAAATGAAGCTGTCGCTTTTTGGTAGGGAGGGTGTATCGTTTTATCAATATGAGGTAACATGAAACTAGACGTTATATACGTATTAGTTATTTCAATATTTCGATAAGAGTGATTAGATATGCCTACGCCCAAAAATGCACCGCTTTACCAGCAGATTTATGACGAAATCAAGGACGCGATCGAGAAAGGTGTTTATGCACCCAAGGAGCGTATTCCGTCCGAGCTTGAGCTAGCCGAGCAGTACGACGTGAGCCGCATTACGGTGCGCCGCGCCGTCGAGGAGCTGTGCTCCGATGGCTACCTGGTTAAGCAGCAGGGCCGTGGCACCTTTGTCTCCACGCCGCACATCAACCGCCAGTTCCACGCTTCGACGCTGCAGACGTTTACCGCGCTGTGTGCCGATAATGACATGAAGGCGGGCGCGCATGTGGTCGATCGCCAGATTGTGCCGGCGCGCCAAAACGAGATGGAGTTCTTTGGCCTGCAGAAGGACGCGCTGCTGCTGCACATCAAGCGCGTGCGTACGGCCGACGGCGAGCCCATTTTTGAGGAGAACATCTTTGTGCCGTTTGACGCCTACCGTGAGCTGTTGACGGCCGATCTTGAGGACAAGTCGATTTTTGCCGAGGTCGAGCGTGTTGGCGGAACGCCGATTGTTTCGGTTGGCTACCGCACGGTCGAGGCCGTTCGTGCCAATACCGAGCAGGCGGCCGAGTTGGGCATTGCTCCGCACGATCCACTGCTCAACCTGCGTGCCGGCTTTATCGGCCCCAATGGCGAGCCGGTCCTGATGGGTAAGCAGTACTACGTGGGATCGCGCTACGTTATGGTGATGTAGGTTACGCGGTTTTGCCAAACCGCGTAACGGCTCGACGCTGCAAGCCC
>USGN01000009.1 GCA_900554255.1 uncultured Collinsella sp.
GAAAATATATCCCGGAATCCAGCTGAATAGTGGGACACACGCGATCTCCCAATCGGGTCCCAAGCGGAAACTGCATCCCATTCCAGACAAGAATTCCGGGACACACTTTCCGCAAACAAAGAAGGCCACATAACGTGGCCTTCGTCTTGCGCAGGACTGTCCGAGCAGGGAACCTTATATGCCTCCACCTGGACAGACGTTTCAGTTGTGGCTCAGCAGCTAGCAGCTACTTAATCTTGGTCGTACCCGGTGCCAGGTTGGGGTCGGTCTCGTTGGCCTCGGTCTGGAAGTGCTCTGTGTAGACGTTCTTGCCGTCGCGGAACATCTCGTAGTACTGCATCTTGGCGTAATCCTCGCGCGCCTTGGTGGCGGCTGCTGCGGCGGCGTCATCACCGGTGACGTTGGAGGAGAGCGCCCAGCGCAGGCTGGCGTCCTCGTAGCCCACGGAGTTGATGGCGGGCAGCGACTCGCGCAGCGTCATGTGCGCCTTCTGGTAGTCGGTCAGCGGTGCGCCGATCAGCTGCATAAGCTGCGTGGACAGGTAGTTGGTGGACAGGTCGTCGGTCTCGCTCGTCTGGTCGCAGCCGGCAACGTCGTAGTTGGCCCAGATGATGTAGTCGGTCTGCCACAGGCGCTCCTGATGCGTAGCATCGTCTTCGCCGGTAAACCACTTGTCATTGAACTTGGACGGGAAGAACGGCTGGTGGTCGCCCCAGAACACCACGACCACCTTACGGTCGAGCTTGCTCAGGGCGTTGAGGAAGTAGCGCAGCGCCTGGTCGGACTGCTCGATGCACGAGACATACTCGTCGACATCGGAGAGCGTGCCGTCCTCGACGGTCTTGGCGTCCAAATCGGTCGTGTCGATGTTCAGGTGCATCTGCTTGTCGGCCGGCAGCAGGCCCGTGTCGTAGCCCGAGTGGTTCTGCATGGTCACGTCGAAGATAAACTGCGGATCGGCGTTCTGGTCGAGCAGCTCAAGAATCTTGTCGTAGGTAGCCTGGTCGGTCACCATGCCGCGCAGGGTGTCGGCTCCCTGGAAGTCATTGATAGACAGGAACTGGTCAAAGCCAAAGTCCTTGTAGACGTTCTCGCGGTTCCAGTTGGTCGCGTGGTTGGGGTGCATGGCCGTGGTGGAATAGCCGAGCGATTTGAACTGTTCTGCCAGGTTCCCGGTCGTCTCCATGTTGTAGATGGTGTAGGGGTACACGCCCGAGCCCAGGTTGGCCATGGAGTTGCCGGTCATAAACTCAAACTCGGTATTGGCGGTACCGCCGCCGTAGGCGCTCACATAGAGCTTGCCGCGGCTGAGGCAGTTGGACAGGTTCTTAAAGTACTGCGGGCCTTCGTAGCCGGCGCGCATGTTCTGGTAGATCGAAAGATCCGAGAAGGTCTCGTTCATGATGGCGATGACCGTGGGCTTCTCGCTATCGAACTGCTCCTCGGCGGCGGCGCGCTCGTCGCTCTTGGCCGCGTCGGACTTGTCGTAGGCCTTGGCGTACTTTTTGAGCGTGGCCTTGGCATCGTCGACGGAGTAGTCGGCGGGTTTGGGCGGCTTGATGGACTGCGCCGCACTAATAAAGGCGGGCAGGTAGCCCTCGCGCCAGTAGCTCTCCAGCGGGCGCCAGGTGTAGACGGTGATGCCGAGGGTGTTGTAGTAGTCGATGAGCGTGACATGCGCGGTTACGCCGCCCAGGCACAGCACTGCCACGAGCAGGTTGGTGAGCAGCATGCGCTTAGCGTTGGCGGCACCCTTCTGACGGTGCGGTGCCACCAGGCCGGCGTACTCGCACAGCAGCATGGCGATGGCGGTAAAGCCCATGGACAGCACACAGAACAGCGAGATGGAGAAGGTGTAGCCGGTGCCGGCGACCGCGGCGGCGGTGGAGATGGCCGAAAGGTCGCCCGGCTGGATGGGCATGGATTTAAACGTGATGACGAAGAACTCGGCAATGCCCAGGACAAAGAGGGCAAAGGCCAGGACCGCGGGAGCTGCGCCGTGGCGCTGGAACAGGAAGAACAGGCCGGTCATGAGCACGGTGATGATGGCCCACTCGAGCAGGATGCACAGGGGGTAGACCCAGGTAAAGTCGTGGTTGGACGATACCTCCATGCCTAGCAGCGCAAAGACGCCGGCGAGCAGCAGGCACAAGACAGCGGCGACGAGCGGTTTGCCCACAAAGGCGCCGCGCAGGCGGGCGAGCTTGCCGGTGGGGGCGGGGGCGTCGGGCTTGGCGAACGCAAAGACGCGCGGGGCGATGCGATCGCGGGCGATGCTTGCCCAGGCGCAGCCGGTGAGGATGGCGTTGGTCAGGATGAGCATCACAAAGGCGAGCGGCTCGTTTTGGGCGACGAGGCCAATGGCGCCCCAAATGGTCAAAAAGAGCTGGAACAGGCCGAAGGCGACGCTCCAGGCGATGGCGCCCTTGGCAACAGTGCCCGACTGTGCGCGAATGGCCTTGGCCTCGCGCAAAACAAGGTAGACGGTCGCCGCAAGACCGACGAGCGAGATGGCGGCAGCGAACATGCTGAAACTCCTCACAAATGCAAAACCTACGAAAGCGGGGGTTTACCCGATTGTTACCAAGATATGCGCTGCAATTGGTGGCTGCGCACAACAACCAGCCATATTAACGCGCACGTGTGGCGGTGTGGCGCAATGGAGTGGCGACCTGCGCGATAATGGACGGGAATTACACGGAAACGTAAAGGCTTCTTAAAGAATTAGCGAGGATAGAGCTATGGGCGAGCAGGTTTGTATGACGGGCGCCGAGTACTGCGGCGGAGCTGTGGGCGTGGACGCGGGCGGCTATCCGGTCGAGACTACGGGCAATGCGGTGCTGGACATCTTGGAGTATCGCTCGTCTACGCGTGCCTTCGCGCGTGATGACGGCGACCGTCCCGTGGCGGTGACCGATGAGCAGCGGGCAGCGATTCTGCATGCGGCGAGTCGCGCGCCGTCGGCGGGCGCCATGATGATGTATTCCATCGTAAGCATTCGCGAGCAGGCCACGCTCGACCGCCTGGCCGATCTGTGCGACCACCAGCCCATGATCGCCAAGGCGCCCTGGGCACTAATACTTGTGGTCGATTATGCCAAGTGGATCGATCTGTTTGAGCATGTGGGCTGCTTTGAGCCCGAGTTTGTAGAGCGCACGGGCAAGTCGCCCCGTCGTGCACCGGGTTTGGGCGACTTTGCCATCGCGGCTCAGGATGCCGTGATCGCCGCGCAAAACGCCGTGGTTGCCGCCGAGGCCCTGGGGCTGGGGAGCTGCTACATCGGTGATATCGTCGAGAATGCCGAGGAAGTTGCCGAGCTGCTCGATCTGCCGCCCTATACCATGCCGCTATCGATGCTCATCATCGGCACGCCCCGCAAGGAGCGCCCGGCAATCGCACATCCCGTGGTGAACCTGGTGCACGAGGAGCGCTACTGCCGCGCCGATGCTGCGACCATGGACGCGCAGGTGGCCGAGATGGACGCGATGTTCCGTCCGCATGCCCGCGAGGTGGGGGAGCGCGTCGTGGACATCTATACCCGCAAGTACACGAGTCCCTTTATGGCCGAGATGAGCCGTTCCATGGAGTGGTGGTTCAAAAACTGGCTCGGCAAGTAACGAATGCGGCGATGTGACAAAGGGACAGTCCCTTTGTCACATTCCATATCGCCGCGGTAGCCTAAAGGCCGTATAAATGTTTATTTAGCTGGGAAAACAGTGCCATTCAAACATGGGCCGATTACCTATAATCCCTTCGAACATTAAAGTTGGGAGGAAACCGGCTTATGGAACAAAAGGCCAAGGAGGCAGCCTCGCACGCTGCGATTCCTGTGAGCATCTCGGCGATGCTCGTCACGCTGGGCGTGGTGTACGGCGATATCGGCACCAGCCCTATGTATGTAACCAAGGCGCTCGTTGCCGGCAACGGCGGCATCGGAAGCGTCACGGAGGAGTTCGTGCTCGGCGCGCTCTCCCTTGTCGTGTGGACGGTCACGCTGCTGACCACCATCAAGTATGTGCTCATCTCGCTGCGCGCCGATAACCATGGCGAGGGCGGCATCTTTGCCCTGTACAGCCTGGTCAAGCGTTGCGGCAAGTGGCTTATCATCCCCGCCATGCTGGGTGGCGCCGCGCTGCTCGCCGACGGCATCCTGACGCCGGCCGTTACCGTTACCACGGCCATCGAGGGCCTGCGCACCATCCCGGCGGTCCATGCCGTGCTGGGCGATGATCAGGGCCGCGTCGTCGCCATTACGCTCGCCATCATCATCGTGCTCTTCTTGGTACAGCGCATCGGTACGGCCAAGATCGGTCACGCCTTTGGCCCCATCATGACGCTGTGGTTCCTATTCCTGGGCGGCACGGGTCTGTTCTTTGTCTTACAGCACCCCGCCGTGCTGCTGTGCCTCAACCCGCTCCGCGGCATCGCCTTTTTGTTGAGCCCCAACAACCACGCGGGCATCATGATTCTGGGCAGCTGCTTCCTCGCCACCACCGGTGCCGAGGCGCTCTACTCCGACATGGGCCACGTCGGCCGCGGCAACATCTACGCTACCTGGCCGTTCGTTAAGTGCTGCCTGCTGCTGTCCTATATGGGCCAGGGCGCTTGGCTTATGAACAACGCTGCCAACCCCGAGCTCATGGGCATTGCCGATCTCAACCCGTTCTACCAGATGCTCGCCCCGGGCCTGCGCCCGTTTGCCGTAGGCCTTTCCACCGTCGCGGCCATCATTGCCTCGCAGGCGCTCATCACCGGCGCATTCTCGCTGGTGTCCGAGGCCAGCCGTCTGGACCTCATGCCGCACATGCAGGTCTTCTACCCTGCCGAGACCAAGGGCCAGCTCTACATCCCCATGGTCAACAACGTCATGCTCGTAGGCTGCGTCATCGTGGTGCTGCTGTTCCAGAACTCGGCGCATATGGAAGCCGCCTACGGCCTTGCCATTACGCTGACTATGATGTGCACCACGCTGCTGCTCTTCTTCTACCTGCACGAGGAGCGCAAGCTCAAGGTTGCTCCGTGGATCTTCGCGGCCTTCTTCCTTTTGCTCGAAGGCTTCTTCTTCGTGAGCTCACTCACCAAGTTCTTCCACGGCGGCTACTTCACCATCCTCATGGCTGCACTCATCATGGGCATTATGGTGTGCTGGTACAACGGCACGGCGGTCGAGCAGCGCCAGTTTACGCTGCTGCCGCTGCGCAGCTACCTGCCGCAGCTCAAGCGCCTGCGCGACGACGACCGTTACGAGCGCATGAGCGACAACGTCGTGTACCTGACCAAGGACACCCATACCGACTACATCGACCGCGATATCGTCTATTCGATCTTGGACAAGCATCCCAAGCGCGCCCGCGCCTGGTGGTTTGTGAATGTCGAGACCATGGACGAGCCGCACACCTTTGCCTATTCGGTCGAGACGTTCGGCACCGACTACGTGTTCCGCGTGCATCTGTACCTGGGCTACAAGATCAACCAGCGCGTCAATGCCTACCTGCGCCAGATCGTTCAGGACCTTGCCGCCACCGGCGAGCTGCCCGCGCAAAAGCACGACTACTCGGTCTACAAGGATCCGGGCAACATCGGCACGTTCAAGTTCGTCCTGATTCGTAAGCTTCTGGCGCCTGAAAGCGATGTGGAGCCGAGCGAGCGTACGGCCATCACGCTCAAGTACATCATCCGCCGCGCCGCCGGCACGCCCGCGCGCTGGTACGGCCTGGAGAACTCCAACGTGAGCTTTGAGTACGTGCCGCTGTTCACCAAGTTCAAAGCCGTGAACAAGATGCAGCGCCTGGCCCCCAACGAGCGGCCGTAGTCGACGCTCGAGGTTTGTCTGCGAACGGGCGGGTTTGTATTGACGGGGATTGAGTCCTGGGAGGAAACCATGGATGCAAAGGTGCTTGACGGTTGCGATCTTGCGACCGAGCTGGTGCGTGAGGTACGCGCCGATGCTGCCGAAGATCGGTTCTTTACGAATCGGGCCAACATGGATATGGCCGACCGCGTGATTTCGATCGCGGTGACGGTGCTTGTCGCGGCGTGCGTGTGCGCACTGCTCGCGCACGTGCTGTTTGTCTAGCGACCGCCGGTTGCAAAGGCTATACACTTGGAACCACCACAAGGGAAACCACCACAAAGGTGCCTGTCCCTTTGTGGTGGTTTTTGTTTTTGAGAGAGGGGCGGGGCGCTGATGGACGTCCGTACGGACGGCGATATTGCCGATAGCTTTTGGTGGCGGCGCACAACGCTGACGCGCCGCACTCCTCTGTATGACGCCTGCGTATCGGTGGGGCTGCTGGTCGCGGCGACGATTGTGGGCGCGCTGCTCGACCATCCGGGTCTCGCGCCGAGCATCATGATCGTCTATGTGTTCGCCGTGCAGCTGTGCGCATTCTTTACCTGGAGTCGCCTGTATTGCTTGCTGAGCTCGGCTGCCGCCGTGGCGCTCTACAACTTCTTGTTTGTCGACCCGCGCTACTCGCTGTCGCTTATCGACCGCGGCTATCCCGGCATGTTCTTCATCATGTTCGTGGTCTCGCTTGTGTCGAGCTCGATTGCGTTGGCCCTGCGCCGCGCCTTGGCACAGGCTGCCGCCAGCGACCGCCGCACGCATATGGTGCTCGAGACCAACCGCATGCTGCAGCGCTGCGCCGACGAGCAGCAGATCGTTCACGCCATGGCCACGCAGCTGGCGCGTCTTTCGGGCTGTCCGGTCGTGTGGTACAGCGCCGACGCCGAGGGCGATGACCTGCTGCCGCGTTCGACATACACGGCCGTGGGCGATGCTGCACCGGTGCACGAACTGGCGCCGCAGATGCCGCCGCGGCTCTCGGCGTCCGCCTATGTGGGAACGCCGCTCGACGCCACGTTTGGCGGCTCGGCGTTTTATGGCATCTACCTGACGGTTCGCACAGGCGACGGCTTCGCGCGCTCGGGCGACCCCGCCTCGGTGGTGGGCGTGCTGGCTATCGTTGCCGAGCCCGACGTGCTGACGCACGAGGAGCGAACACTTGCCGATGCCATCGTGAGCGAAGGCGAGCTGGCACTTGATCGCGCTCGCGCCATGGAGGCCCGCGAGGAGGCGGCGGTGCTTGCAAAAAACGAGCAGCTGCGCGCCAACCTACTGCGCTCCATCTCGCACGATCTGCGTACGCCGCTCACCAGTATTTCGGGCAATGCCGACGTGCTGCTCGACCAGGGCTCGACCGGCACCGCGGTGCTCGATGCCCAGACGCGCCGCGGCCTGCTTCTATCCATTCGCTCGGATGCGCTGTGGCTCAACGCCACCGTCGAGAATCTGCTTGCCATCACCAAGCTCGAGGGTGGCGGTATGCGCCTGTCGACCACGCTCGAGCTCATGGACGATATCGTCGAGGAGGCGCTGCGCCACGTGAACCCTGCCGTGCGCGAGCACGACCTTAAGGTGGTGGCGTGCGATGAGCCGGCGCTCGTCAATGTCGATGCGCGCCTGATGGTGCAGCTGGTGGTCAATCTGGTGAACAACGCCATCACCTATACGCCCGCAGGCTCGCATATCGTGATTTCGATTAGCGTCGACGATGGACGCGTGGCGTGCTCGGTGGCCGATGATGGTCCGGGCATCGCACCCGAGGATCGCGAGCGGATCTT
The DNA here is from genome assembly GCA_900554255.1 of uncultured Collinsella sp. Lineage (GTDB taxonomy): Bacteria > Actinomycetota > Coriobacteriia > Coriobacteriales > Coriobacteriaceae > Collinsella. The sequence continues at coordinate 7,627 of USGN01000009.1, forward strand.
TGAGTCGTTCTATACCGCCAACCATGGTCTGGCCGACAGCCACCGCAGCGTTGGCCTGGGTCTTTCGCTCTGCCGTTCCATTGCGTTGGCACATGGCGGTAGCATAGAGGTTACCGCGGCGGATCCGCACGGCTCGGTCTTTACGATTGAGCTTCCCGCCGCCGATGTTTCGTTTGATAAGGAGTAGCGCCGTGCCGAACTCTGCCGTAAAACCGCTCATCTTGGTCGTTGAGGACGACCCCGCCGTCCGCAATCTTATTGTTGCCGCGCTCGAGGCGCACGGCTTGCGCCATATGGCCGTGGAGACCGCCCATGCCGCTATCGCCGCCGCCTCGTCGCAGACGCCGAGCATTGTGCTGCTCGATCTGGGCCTGCCCGATATGGACGGCGTCAAGGTGGTGGAGTCGGTGCGCGCATGGTCGGGCATGCCGATTATCGTGGTCTCGGCGCGCAGCGAGGACGCGGACAAAATCCGCGCGCTCGATGCCGGTGCCGACGACTACCTGACCAAGCCGTTTTCGGTCGAGGAACTGCTCGCGCGCATTCGCACGACGCTCAGGCGCCTTTCGTATGCGCAGACGGGCGGCGTTGTCTCCGAGGGCTCGTTCGATACCGGTGAGCTGCATATCGATTTTGATGCCGGCATCGCCACGATGGATGGCGAGGAACTGCATCTGACGCCGATCGAGTACAAACTGCTATGCCTGCTGGCGCATAACGCCGACAAGGTGCTGACGCACCAGTTTATCCTGCACGAGATTTGGGGCACGGCAACTAAGAGTGACCTGGCGAGCCTGCGTGTCTTTATGGGCACGTTGCGCAAGAAGATCGAGTCCGACCCCGCGCATCCGCGCTATATCCAAACACACGTGGGTATCGGTTACCGATTGGTCATCCAGGGATAGGTCGGCATCCGCCATCCCACTATGAGTTACGGTGAAATACGGTCTAAATTTGCCTAATTCCAGGCAAAGCAGTCCATATTCCACCGCAACTTTGTTATTTGCCCTTGGGCTTGCTGGCGTAGAACTTCTTCTTTTTGGACTTGCCTGCGGGGGAGGGCTTGCCGGCAAAGTTGGACTTGCCGTTGCCGGCCTGCGCGTGCGCGGGCACTGCCGCGCGAGGCTTGCGGGCCTCGGGGTTGCGTAGCTCCTCGACGCGCTCGGCAATCTCCTCGGCGCTAAAGCCGACCTCGGCCATGGCGTCCTCAATGGGCAGGCGGCGCACGATATAGCAGTGGTGCACCTTCTGGTTGCGCGCGAAATCCTCGGGGATGGTCTGCGCCGTAATGTCCTCCAACACCACGCCCGCGCGGGCGAGCTTGCGTGTCTCGGGGCGGAAGCCGCGCAGGTTGCAGCTAAAGATGGCATGTCCGCCCTGTGCAAGCAGGCGAGATATGCCGGCCAAAAGCTCGACATGGTCGCGCTGGACATCCCAAGTGCGACGGCCCATCTTGGACGAGTTCGAAAACGTGGGTGGGTCGACAAAGATCAGGTCCCAGCGGTTGCGCGTCTGGCGCTGGTCGCGAATCCAGGCAAGCACGTCGTCGCGCACAAAGTGATGCTGCGGCCCCACAAAGCCGTTTTGGCGCATGTTGCGCTCGGCCCAGTCCAGATAGGTGTTGGAAAGGTCGACCGTCACGGTCTCCTCGACGCCGCCATCGGCCGCGTAGCAGGTGGCAGTGCCGGTGTAGGCAAACAGGTTGAGGAAGCGGCGCGCCTGCTTGGCGTGCTCGCGCACCAGGTTGCGGGTGACGCGGTGATCCAGGAAGATGCCCACATCCAGATAATCGTCAAAGTTGACGGCAAAGGTGAGTCCACCCTCTTCGATGAGCGGCAGGCGACGGCGAGCGATGTTGGCGCGCTCGCCCGATCCGCCCTTGCCGGCGCCCTGCTTGCCGTACTGCGAGCCGCCACGCGAGCGCATGCGGGCCTTGGCGTGCACATGCTCGGCCGGAACATCCAGGATGCGCGGCGCGATGGCCAAGATGTCGAGCATGCGGGCCTGGGCTAGCGCGGGATCGATGGTCTTAGGCGCGGCGTACTCGGCGATGACGAGCCAGCGGCCCGGCGTCTGCGGGCAGCCCTCGTACAGGTCAATGGCGGCGGAGTAGTCGGGCAGGTCGGCATCGTAGACGCGGTAGCAGCTCACGCCCTCGCGCTTTGCCCACTTGCGACGCAGACGGGCATTCTTGCGCAGGCGGTTGGCGAACTGCTCCGACTCGGGGATGAGCACGGGCAGCGGCTTGCCGTCGCCCAGGTCGAGCGTGGCAGCAGGTTCGGACGTGGGGGTGTCGGCGGTTTCGTCTTGAGCGTCTGCGGTCTGCTCCTCGGCATCTGCGCTGGTCGCAGCTTCAAATGCCGCGGCGGCGTGGTCGAGCGAGGGCCAAACCTCAATAGCCGCCTCCTCGTTATTGGGCATGACGGCAATGGAGCGCGCGGGCTCGGCATGGAGCGCGCGGGCCATAAGGCCATCGCGGGTGAGCGCGGCGACCGGTGCCGAAGCGAGCTCGGGCGCGTGGCGCAGCTCACCGACCAGCGTCATGGCGTCGTGCATGAGCGAAAGCGGGGTCTCGGTGGTGTCTGCGACCACGGCGGCACCGGCGACGGCGCCCGCATGGTCCAGCACGGTGGCGGGCTTGGCGGCGCAAAAGTCGACAAAACGCTTGTAGCCGGCGCACTTGACCATGCGCTCAGCGGTCTTGCGGGCGGCGGGGTCAACATCCACGGCCACGATGCGTGCCTGGCGCTCGCGTGCTGCCGCCTCGCGCTCGCGTGCCTCGGCAAGCAGCTGCTCCCACAGAGCGGCGTCGTGCAGCTGCCAGCCCTCAAAGCCCCAGCGCTCGCGTGCGGCGCCCGGGGCGCGGTCGGTCAGAATGTTCACGGCTTCCAGCAACAGGCCGCCGCCGGCGCACGAGGCATCGATTAGCGTGGGAAGGGCTTCATTCTCGTAATCGTCAGCCGTTAACTCGCGCTCGCACAGTGCGGTCCAGCCGACCTGCGCCAACACCAGGGCGGCGTAGTCGGGGCGCAACACGTGCGCGCCCTCGCCGGCGCGGGTCGCTGCGGGCGGCAGGCGTTTGAACAGCGGGTCGCCTGAAAGGTCCAGGCTGATGCTCGCGCGGCGCTGACGCAGCGAAAGCAGCAGGTGAACATCGGGATCGGCGGCGTCGACATCGGCGCGACGGCCCGTGGTTTCGGCCAAGCGGTCGCACAATGCGTCCTTGGCGCGCAGGGCCGAGAAGTGCGTGTTGCGCAGCTGCTCGGTCACGCCGCGGGCGGTGATGGCGATGGTGGCACCGGGGCGGATGATGGTCTCCCAGGCGATGTCGTAAACGCTGTCGTACAGTTCATCGGCATCCTGCGCCTCAAAGCGCCCGAGTACCACGAACACACGGCTCGCCAGGCGTGACCACAGGCAGGCGCGGTAGCCTTCTTCGAGCTCGCCCTCAAATGTAGCGCGGCCCTTCAGCCGGCGAACATGCGAAAGCCCGAGGCGTTTAAGCTCATCGGCGAGTGCGGACTCAAAGCCCTCGGGGCAGCTTGCGTAAAATTCCATGGGTGACCTCTCTGGTTGCGTCGCTCCATTATATGATGGATACTTCGTTTACTCTCGCCCCCGAAAGGAACCCATATGATTGATGCGTGCCCCGATTCCGCCGTGCTCTTTTTTGACGTGGACGGCACGCTGACGTCGTTCGATCCCGACAACATGACCGACAAGGACTTTTCGGCGGTTCACCCCTCGCAGGCGGTCGTCGAGGCGTTTCATCGTCTGCGCGACGCGGGACACCAGGCATTTATCTGCACGGGTCGTCCCTTGTGGCTGATTGCCGATGGCCTGCGCGCGCTGAACCCGGCGGGTGTCGTTGCCATGGCGGGAGCGACGCTCGAGGTCGAGGGCCGCGTGGTGCATGAGGACTGCTTTGACGAGGACGTTATCGAGGAGCTTGCGCGCCGTATGGCCGCGGCAGGGATTGAGGCCTTTTTCGAGACCAACGTGGCTACTTTTGCCCTGGAACCCGCGGGTGTTGAGCAGTCGTCTCTGATCGGCACTTCTGTGGTGCACAGCACCGAGGAAATGCGCGTCGACGGCCGTCTGCGCGTGGGCAAGGTAGGCATCGTCGCGAGTGACCTGGCTCGCGTAGCCAACGATGATGGCTTTATCGATCGCGAGTTTGAGCTGTGCAACACCGGTGGTCAGAATCGCGAGCTGAGCCCCAAGGGCATTGACAAGGGCGTGGGAGTGGCGCGAGCGCTGGAATACCTGGGTCGCACCGGCAACGCGCGCACCTTTGGCTTTGGTGATTCCGGCAACGACCTGGGCATGCTCGCTGCTGTCGAGACGGCCGTGGCCATGGGCAACGCCATGCCCGAGGTCAAGGCGGTCGCCGACTACGTGACCGACGATGTCGCACACGACGGCACCGTCACGGCGATGCAGCATTTCGGCCTCATCTAATGAATCCCGCGTTCTGACGTTTGCTCAAACTGCGACTCTTTGCTTTTGCATGCTCAATCGATTTATCAATCCAAACACTGAGGTGTTTATACCGTTCGCCGAGAAGATAAAAACCCGCAGCTCACGCCTTGATAAACATAGGTAAAGTGTTTAGCAGCTTACCGGCCGTATGCAGACGAAAGGAATCAGGCAGATGGCAATCAAGGTGTTCGCTGACGGTGCAAACCTCGAGGGCATGCTCGACATGTACGAGAACGGCAACGTTCAGGGTTTCACGACCAACCCGTCCCTTATGAAGAAGGGCGGCGTGACGGATTACCGCGCGTTTGCCAAAGAGGTCTTGACCCACATCACCGATGTGTCCGTCTCGTTTGAGGTCTTTGCCGACGACGTCGAGACCATGGAGGTCGAGGCGCGCGAGATCGCTACCTGGGCCGAGAACGTCTACGTCAAGATTCCGTGCGTGACCACCAAGGGCGGGTCCACCGCCGAGCTGGTGCGCAAGCTTTCGGCCGACGGCATCAAGGTCAACGTCACCACCATCTTTACGCCTACGCAGGTCGATGAGATGGTCGAGGCCGTTGACGCCGAGACGCCGTCCATCATCTCGCTCTTTGCCGGCCGCATCGCCGATACCGGCGTCGACCCCATTCCGTTTATGACGGAGTCGGTTAAGAAGGCCGCCGCAAAGCCCAACTGTGAGGTCCTGTGGGCGTCCACGCGCGAGCTCATCAACATTTACCAGGCAGAAGCCTGCGGTTGCCAGATCATTACGGTGCCCAACAGCATCCTGGCCAAGCGGAAGAACATCGGTCGCGACCCGTACGAGGTCTCGCTCGACACCGTCCGCGGCTTTGCCAAGGATATCGCCGCTTTGGGCTTCCATATTCTGCCGTAACGCGAACACTGGCTACGCCGCGGGCTGCTCGCCCCGGCCTTTCCTTTCCCTATCGCTCACGCGCTTCGCGAGGGTCGCGCTAGGCAAAGGAAAGGCCGGAACTGCCGACACGAGCTTGCCAGCAAGTTGGCGCTTGGCTTCTATATCCTGCCGTGGGCAAAGGTACCCCCGCCTGCGCCGTGCAAAATTGAGAGTATTCAGCAAGGTAAAGGTCTTTATCAGTTAACCGAAGCATGGAACGGCCCCCGTTTTGGCTCTGACGACGCTAAAACGGGGGCTGTTTTTGCTTTTTCGCCTCTGAGGGGCATCCGGAACGGCGGAATTTGCAGAATACTCGCGATTTTGCACGTCACTACAGGGGGTACCCCTGCTTTGGCGGTTTACTTCCCCTGTACCATGGTGAGCGAGATCTTCTTGCGGTCGCGATCGACCTTTTCGACCCACACCTTGACCGTGTCACCGACGCGCACCACGTCGCTCGGGTGCTTCACGAAGTGATTGGCAAGTTTCGAAATGTGCACGAGGCCGTCTTGGTGCACGCCCACGTCGACGAAGGCGCCAAAGTCCACAACGTTGCGCACCGTGCCCTTGAGTTCCATGCCGGGCTCCAGGTCATCGATGGAAAGCGCCGAGCGGCTAAAGACCACCTCGGGCGCGTCGTCTCGCGGGTCGCGGCCGGGCTTTTTGAGCTCGTTGACGATGTCGATGAGCGTGAGGGTGCCGCAGTCCAGGTCGCTTGCCAGCGCCGAGATACTGCCCAGGCGGCGCTCGATGTCGGGCACGCCGCCGCGGCTGAGTTCACTGGCCGCCACACCGGCGCGCTCCAGGACGGATGTGGCCACCTCGTAGCTCTCGGGGTGGACGCTTGTCGCGTCGAGCGGGTTTTTACCGCCGCTGATGCGCAGGAAGCCCGCGGCGTTGAGGTATGCCTTGGGTCCCAGTTTGGGGACCTTCTTGAGCTGGCGGCGATCGGTAAAGGCGCCGTTTTCCTCGCGGTAGGCCACGATATTCTTGGCCACGCTCGGCGTGATGCCCGATACGTATCCCAGTAGGCTCGCGCTCGCGGTATTCACGTCGACGCCTACGTGGTTGACGACGTCCTCCACCACGTGGCCCAGCGTGCGCGAGAGCTCGGCCTGGTCAAGGTCGTGCTGGTACTGGCCCACGCCGATAGACTGGGGCGGAATCTTGACGAGCTCTGCCAGCGGGTCTTGCAGGCGACGGCCCAGGCTCATGGCGCCACGCACGGTGACGTCCAGGTCGGGATACTCCTGGCTCGCGAGCTCGGAGGCGGAATACACCGACGCGCCGGCCTCGTTGACGATGGTGTAGCGAAGGCTGGGCGCCTGCTCGGCAATGAACTCCGAGACGACTTCCTCGGTCTCGCGGCTGGCGGTGCCGTTGCCGATGACGATGGTGTTGACGCTGTCCTTTTTGACGAGGCGGGCGAGCTCGCGCTTGGTGCCGGCGACGTCGTGGCGCGGCTTGGTGGGATAGACCACGCCGTGGTCGAGCAGCTTGCCGGTCTCGTCCATGACGGCGACCTTGCAGCCGGTGCGGTAGCCCGGATCGAGCGCGAGCACGCGGGCGCCGCGCACGGGGCGTGCCGAGAGCAGGCCCTCGAGATTCTTGGCAAAGACGTTGATGGCCTCGGTCTGGGCGCGAACGGTGAGCTTGGCGCGGGCCTCGCGCTCCAGCGAGGGGGCCATGAGGCGCTTGTAGCCGTCAGCGATGGCGGCGTCAAAGACGGGCGCGAAGACGCCCTGGCGTCGGGGCCAACGGCTGCCGAGGCGCGCCGTGGCGGCAGCGCCGTCGACGTTCACGCGCACGCGGAGTTTGCCCTCGCGCTCACCGCGGTCGATAGCCAGCACGCGGTGGTTGGGAATACGGCGCAGCGGCTCATCATAGCTGTAGTACGGCTCGTAGGGGGTCTTCTCGGCGGGGTCGGTGGCCTCGACGATGATGTCGGCGGTGTTTTGCGTAAAGGCGCGCAGGTCGGCGACGTTCTCGGGGTCTTCGGCCACCGTCTCGGCCACGATGTCCGCCGCGCCGGCGAGCGCCTTCTCGGGCGTGTCGAAGCCGGCTTCCTCGTTGACGTAGGCCGCGGCGGTGTCGAGCGCGCTGCCCTTGGCCGAGGCCTGCATGATGATCATGTTGGCAAGCGGCTCCAGGCCTGCCTCGCGGGCCTTCTGTGCGCGGGTCATGCGCTTTTTGCGGTAGGGCTTGTAGAGGTCCTCGACACGCTGGAGCTGCGCGGCCTCGCGAATTTGCTGTTCGAGCTCGGGCGTAAGTTTGCCCTGGGCGTCGATGAGCAGAAGGACGTCCTCTTTGCGCTGCTCAAGATTGCGCAGGTAGGACAGGCGCTCGTCGAGTGCGCGCAGGGCGACGTCGTCCATTCCGCCTGTGGCCTCCTTGCGGTAGCGCGAGATAAAGGGGATGGTGTTGCCCTCGTCGATGAGCTTGACGGCTGCCTCGACGTTGGCGGCCTTAAGGTTGAGCTCGCGGGCGAGCTGGGCGATAAGATCCATGAGACTCCTTGCGTTTAAGGTGCGTTTGCAGCACAGGGCTACCAAGGATACCACCCGTCCCAAAAGGCTGTTTTGGGGCCGCGC
>USGN01000010.1 GCA_900554255.1 uncultured Collinsella sp.
ACCACGAGCCCCGATGTCCTCGAGCGCTTTTTGCGCTACGTCCAGATCAACACGCAGTCCGAGGATGCAAACTGCGACCAGGTACCCTCGAGCGCCGTTCAGTTTGACCTTGCCAACGTGCTGGCTGAAGAGCTGCGCGAGCTTGGTGCGGAAGATGCCCACGTGACCGAGCACGCCTATGTCTGCGCGCATATCCCCGCAAGTGTGGGCGCTGAGGACAAGCCCCCCCTGGGCCTGATCGCCCATCTCGACACCACCGAAGTTGCACCGGGCGCCGGCGTGAAGCCGCACATCGTACACTACGAAGGCGGCGACCTGGTCTGCGGCGCGGTTGACGGTAAGCCCGTTGCCATGAGCACCGCCAAGCTTCCCGCCCTGAATGACCTCGCGGGTGAGGACTTGGTCTGCAGCGATGGCACCACGCTGCTGGGCGCAGACGACAAGGCGGGCGTCGCCGAGATCATGTCGCTTGTCGCGCGTATCGCTCAGGACCCTTCTCTGCCCCATCCCGCACTCGGCATTTGCTTCTGCCCTGACGAGGAGATCGGCCACGGAGCCGAGCTGTTGGATATCGATACCTTTGGCTGCAAGTACGCCTACACGGTCGACGGCGGCCCCATCGGCGAGCTGGAGTGGGAGTGCTTCAATGCCGCCGAGGTGACCGTCCGCTTTGAGGGCCAGTCCATCCACCCGGGCGACGCCAAAGGCCGTATGGTCAACGCAGGCAATCTGTTCTGCGACTTCAACGCATTGCTCCCCTACGTGCAGCGCCCGGAGTATACGGAAGGCTACGAGGGCTTTTATCACCTTGAGGGTGTATCTGCGACCGTCGATCACGCCACAGCGCGCTATATCGTCCGCGACCATGACGCCGCCAAGTTCCAGCAGAAACTCGACCTTATTGATGCCGCCGCCTCGATGCTCAACCAGCGTCTGGGTGAGGAGCGCGTGACGGTCGAGATTAAGCAGCAGTATCGAAATATGGCCGAAATCGTTCGTGACTATCCCGAGCTTATTGATGTTGCCAAGGAAGCCTACCTTGCCTGCGGCGTTGAACCCCAAGTGCTGCCGATTCGCGGCGGCACCGACGGTGCACAGCTGTCGTTCCGCGGTCTGCCCTGCCCCAACCTTTCCACCGGCGGCTATTGCTACCACGGCGTCAACGAGTTCGTCCCGGTCAGTTCGCTCGTCAAGATGACCGACGTGCTCCAGGAGCTCGTCGCCCGCTTTGCATAAGGAACTCGAACAATCTAGGTAAGCAAAACCGCCCCGTCCTCAAAACCGAGAACGGGGCGGTTTTTGGTGCAAGGGGAGTAGTCAGCACCGCAGGTTGAGCCAACGTCAGCGAGCGACGTCCAAGGCGAACAAGTTGGCATGAAAAAGGCAGGGCATTGACCTTCTGGTCATGTCCTGCCTTTTGAATGACAAATTGTCGCCTTGGGCGGCGCGCAGCGTCGAGCCGTTACGGCGTTTGGTAAAACGCCGTAACTTAGTAGTTGGCCTCGTAGCCGTTGCCGTCGCCGGTGGGCTCTTCGTAGTAGTCCGAATCGCTCGAATCGCTTGAGTCATCGGAATCGTCAGAGCTGACCGATGAGGTTGCGGTACCGTTTGCGTAGTCGTCAGACGTGTTGTTGTTCAGGTCGCCGATCGTAGAGCTGGAACCGTCGGAAAGACCCATGGTGTTGGGACCCTTGGGATCCTTGCCGGCATCGACGCGCTCCATCATTTCCTTGAGCTCGTCCTCGTAGACAAAGACGTAGCTCACACCGTCGATCATGGTGCTGTCGTCGGCGTACGAGGGCAGGTTGGCCGAGTAGATACCGTCGACATCCATACCGCGCATGGCGTTGACCGTAGCCACGATATCCTGAACGCTCATATCGGTTACGAGCATATCGGACAGCGAATTAACCAGGCCAAAAATCTTCGTGGCATCGAAGTTATTGAGAATCTGGTTGGCAAGGGCGCCAAGCACCTGACGCTGGTGGCGCATGCGCGTGTAATCGCCGTCGGCATAGGTGTAGCGGCAGCGGGCATAGGTAAGGGCGGTGGCACCGTCCATATGCTGCTGGCCAGCGGTAATCTTAATATCCAGGTGCTCGGGGTCGTCAACATCATCGGTTGCGTTAATGTCGATACCGCCAACCGAATCAATCAGTGCCTGCATACCGTCGAAGCTGACCTCGGCATAGTGGGAAATCTGAACACCGCACAGCTCGTTGACCGCCTCGACCATGGCCTCGGCGCCGCCAACGGTATGGCAGGCGTTGATCTTCATGGTCTCGCCCTTGTACTCGACCTTGGTGTCGCGCGGAACGGAAATGAGCGTCGCCTGCTTTTGCGTGGGGTCGATGCGTGCCAGGATAATCGAGTCGGCACGATACGTATCCTCGCCCGGACGGCCGTCGGTGCCAAGAAGCAGCACGTAGAACGGATCCTTTGCCTCATCGGTGTCAACCAGAACCCGACGCAGATTGTCGGTAATGACATTAGAATCGCCGAGCTTGCCCATAATGGTGGCAAACCACAGGCCGGCAGCGGTAGTGGCACTCAGCAGCACGCCAAGCACGACAATGAGCGCGACGTGACGAATCGTGTGGCTACGACGACGTTGGCGAGCGCGCTCGGAATAGCGAGCCACGTTATCGCGACTGTAGATCTTGGCCTGCGCACCAGTTGAGGGTCTTCGGGCGGTGGTATCCGCGAGGGGCTTTTTATTAAACATAGGCAACCTGTATTAGTAGATGACGGGATCGGGGACGGTAGCATGCTCGACATGCGCGCCGAGCGCCTGCAGCTTTTCGACAAACTGCTCGTAGCCGCGCTTGATGTGATGGATGGCCGAAACCTCGGTCGTCCCGTCGGCGATCAAGCCCGCTACGACGAGGGCCGCTCCGCCACGCAGATCGGGCGAGGTAACCTGTGCGCCCGAGAAGCCCCTGACGCCATGAATCATGGCATGATGGCTCTCGATACGAATGTCGGCACCCATGCGCACCAGCTCAGAGGCAAACATAAAGCGATTCTCGAAGATGTTCTCGGTGATAACGGAGCTACCGTCGGCAAGGGCGGAGAGTACCATAATCTGCGCCTGCATGTCCGTCGGGAAGCCGGGGAACGGAAGCGTCTGGATGTCGACCGGCTTGATGCGCTCGGCACGGTTCACATGGACGCCATCCTCGACGCGCTCGCAGTCGATACCCATGAGCTCCATCTTCTTGAGCACCATGCCCAAGTGAATGGGGCAAAAGCCCGTGACATCGACACCGCGATCGTCGGCCATCAACGCACCGGCAACGATAAAGGTACCGGCCTCGATGCGGTCACCCACCACGCGATGGCTAACGGGATGCAGCTCCTCCACGCCCTCGATGGTCACGACAGGCGTACCGGCGCCGACAATCTTGGCACCCATCTCGTTGAGCATGTTGGCGAGATCGACGATCTCGGGCTCGCGGGCGGCATTGTCGATAACCGTGGTACCCTGCGCGCGCACGGATGCCATAATGAGGTTCTCGGTCGCACCGACACTGGCAAACTCGAGCGTGACGGTGGTACCGCGCAGACCTTGGGGCGCATTAGCGTTGATGTAACCGTGGGCGGTATCGAACTCAACGCCCAGGGCCTCAAGACCAAGAATGTGCATATCGATCTTGCGAGCACCCAGGTTGCAGCCGCCCGGCATGGCGATCTTGGCGCGATGGAAGCGGCCCAGCAGGGGTCCCATGACGGCGGTGGAAGCACGCATCTTAGCGACGAGCTCGTAGGGGGCCTCCCAAGAATCGACCTGAGAGGTATCAATCTCGAGCGTGTGCTCGTCGAGAACATCGATCGTAGCGCCCATGCCCTTGAGCACCTTGCCCATCACGTGGACATCGGAAATATCAGGCACGTTCTGCAGCGTCGTCTTGCCCGGCGCCAGAAGCGTTGCCGCCATAAGTTTGAGCGCGGAGTTCTTGGCACCCGAAACAGGCACGGAACCTCCGATGGCGTGGCCACCCTCAACGCGGATAATATCCAAGGTCTACCCTTTCAAAAAGCATGCCCGGGATGGCTGAGCCATCCCGGGCATGATGTGTTCGCAAATGGTCGAACGCTAAATCGTTTGACTATTGGGCAAGCTTGAGCTTACACCATGCGATTTCATTATAGAGGTAGGCGCGGCGTGCATCATCCTCCGACAAATTACCCAGCTTCTCTTCAAAACCTTGAATATCAGCTTTAACCTTGTCGGCGTCGACGGTCACCAAATCGCAAGCGCGCTCGGCGAGGACGGTCACGACATCGTCGGCAACCTGGGCATAGCCGCCGGCCACGGCAAACGTGTGGTCGACAGTGCCCATGGCCTTATCGGAAACGCGAACGTAACCGCGGTCGATCGTGCAGATCTCGCTGGAGTGAGCAGGCAGAACGCCAAACTCGCCATCCGTGGACGGAATGGACACGAACGCAGCGTCGCCCTCATAGGCGCAGCTCACGGGGCACACGATGCGGATACGCATAACCTACTTCTCCCCCATCTTGCGGGCGCGCTCGCGCACGTCCTCAATCGTGGAAGCATAGCGGAAAGCCTGCTCGGGCAGGTCATCGGCCTTGCCGTCGACAATCTCGGCGAAGGAGCGGACGGTATCCTCGACGCGGACGTAGACACCGGGGTTGCCGGTGAACTTCTCGGCGACGTGGAAGGACTGGGAGAGGAACTGCTGGATCTTACGGGCACGGTTGACCGTAAGGCGCTGCTCCTCGGACAGCTCGTCCATACCCAGAATGGCGATGATGTCCTGAAGGTCGGAGTACTCCTGCAGGAGCTCCTGGACCTTGACGGCGACACGGTAGTGCTCCTCGCCGACGATCGAGGGATCGAGAGCGTCGGAGGAAGACGCGAGCGGGTCGATAGCCGGGAACAGACCGAGCGACGAAATGCTACGCGAAAGAACCGTGGTGGCGTCGAGGTGCGTAAACGTCGTGGCAGGCGCCGGGTCGGTCAGGTCGTCTGCGGGGACGTAGACAGCCTGGACGGAGGTAATGGAGCCCGTCTTGGTCGAGGTAATGCGCTCCTGGAGGTCGCCCATCTCGGTAGCCAGCGTAGGCTGGTAACCGACGGCGGACGGCATACGGCCCAGCAGTGCGGAAACCTCGGAACCTGCCTGGGAGAAGCGGAAGATGTTGTCGATGAACAGCAGAACGTCCTGGCCACGATCACGGAAATACTCAGCGGTAGTAAGGCCGGCCAGACCGATGCGCAGACGCGCTCCGGGCGGCTCGTTCATCTGACCATAGACCAAGCAAGTCTTGTCGATAACGCCAGACTCGCTCATCTCGAGGAACAGGTCGGTGCCCTCGCGGGTACGCTCGCCGACGCCGGTGAACACCGAGGTGCCACCGTGCTCCTGGGCGAGGTTGTTGATGAGCTCCTGAATCAAAACGGTCTTGCCGACGCCGGCGCCGCCGAACAGACCCGTTTTGCCGCCACGGATGTAGGGCTCAAGCAGGTCAACGGCCTTGATACCGGTTTCGAAGATCTCGGTCTTGGTGGTGAGCTCGTCGAAACGGGGCGCTGCATGGTGGATGGGGTAGAACTCCTCCACCTCGGGCATGGGCTTGCCGTCGACGGGCTTGCCCATGACGTTCCAAATGCGGCCGAGCGTCTTGGGGCCGACCGGCATCTTCATGGGCTCACCGGTATCGGTGGCGATGAGGCCGCGCTGCAGGCCGTCGGTCGAGGACATGGCGACCGTGCGGACGACGCCGCCCGGAAGCTGGCTCTCGACCTCGAGGATCGTGCTCAGATGACCGATCGGGGTCTCGGCCTCGACCGTGAGCGCGTTGTAGATCGGGGGCACCGCGCCGTCAAACTTGACGTCGACGACAGGGCCGATGATTCGCACGATGCGACCATCACCGGCAGTCGTCTTCTTGGTGGCTTCCTCGACCGCAAGCTTTACGGTGTTATTAGCCATTACTGTTCCTCCAATGCTGAGGCTCCGCCGACGATCTCGTTGATCTCGGTCGTGATCGAAGCCTGGCGCACGCGACTATACGTGCGGGTAAGGGTCGAGATGATCGCGGTGGCGTTTTCCGTCGCGGAGTGCATGGCCTTGCGGCGTGCACCCTGCTCGGCAGCCGCCGAATCGATCAGGGCCTGGTAGATGACCGTCAGGATATAAGACGGCACAAGCTTGCCGAGAACATGCTCGGGAGAGGGCACGAACTCGAACGTGGACGAGATGCGCTTAGGGGCGTCGGTCTCGTTCTTACGCGGACCGTGGGCCATAGCGATCATCTCGGGGTCGAGCGGCAACAAATGCTCGACGCGAAGCTCCTGATCCACGCGGTTCTTGGCGTGGTGGTAGACAAGCTCGACACGGTCAAGCTCACCGGAACGATACGCATCGCAGATATGAGAGGAGATCATGCGGGCCTGATTAAAATCGGGCTCGGAGGAGTTGCCCTCAAAGTGCATGGTGACGTTTGCGCGGTCACGGAAATACGTGGCCGGCTTACGCCCGCACGCGATGATCTCGCACTCGATGCCGTCGTTCGCCCAAGAAGCGGCGAGCTTTTCGGCCGTGCGCTCCACCGTCGTATTGAAACCGCCGGCAAGACCGCGGTCCGAGGCAATAACGACAATCAGGCCATGCTTGACGCTCTCATGCTTCTGCAGCATGGGATCGGTGCCCGAACAGGAGGCGTCGCCGGCGACCGTCAACATGACGTCGGTCAGCGCCTCCTTATAGGGCTCGGCCTGCTTGGAGCGATCGAGGGCACGACGGATCTTGGCCGTAGAGACCATCTCCATCGTGCGCGTGATCTGCTTGGTCGTGGTAACCGAGGAGATTCGCTTCTTAATGTCGCGAAGGTTGGCCATGGGGCTTAGTTCTCCTCTGATCCAGAAACATCCGAATGGTGCTTGGCCATGAACTGCTGCTTGAAGTCGCCGATGACGCGCAAGAGCTCAGCCTTGGTGTCATCATCGATCTTCTTGGCGCGAACCTTGTCGAGCAGCGAGCCAAAGCCATTGTCCATGTACTCGATGAGCTCGGCACGGAAAGGCAGTACGTCGGCGATCTCCAGGTCATCCAGGAAGCCCTCGTTGCCAGCGAACAGCGTAACGATCTGCTCGCCAACCTCAAACGGCTTGTAACGCGGCTGCTTCAGGAGCTCGGTCATGCGGGCACCATGGGTCAGCTGCTTCTGAGTAGCCTCGTCGAGGTCGGAGCCGAACTGCGTAAAGCCGGCGAGCTCCTGGTACGAAGCGAGGTCCAGACGGAGGTTGCCGGCGACCTGCTTCATAGCCTTGGTCTGCGCGTCGCCACCGACGCGGGACACGGAAATGCCCACGTCGACTGCCGGGCGCTGGCCCTGGAAGAAGAGCTCGGACTGCAGGTAGATCTGACCATCGGTAATGGAAATGACGTTGGTCGGAATGTAGGCCGAGACGTCGCCGTCCTGGGTCTCGATGATCGGAAGAGCCGTCATGGAGCCGTAACCGTTCTTCTTGGACATCTTGACGGCACGCTCGAGCAGACGAGAGTGCAGGTAGAAGATGTCGCCAGGATAGGCCTCGCGTCCGGGCGGACGATGCAGCGTCAGCGACATCTGACGGTAGGCCACAGCCTGCTTGGACAGGTCATCGTAGATGACGAGCACGTGGCCACCGGGGTTGGTCTCGCTGGCGGGCTTGCCGTCCTCGCCGTTGTACATGAAGAACTCGCCGATAGCGGCACCGGCCATAGGCGCGATGTACTGCATAGGGGCGGAATCGGCAGCGGTGGCCGAAACAATGATGGTGTAGTCGAGCGCACCGTGCTGAGCGAGGGTCTCGCGGATGTTGGCAACCGTGGAGGCCTTCTGGCCGATGGCGACATAGATGCAGACCATGCCCTTGCCGCGCTGGTTGAGGATAGCGTCGATGGCGATGGCGGTCTTACCGGTCTTACGGTCACCGATGATGAGCTCACGCTGACCGCGGCCAATAGGCACCATGGAGTCGATAGCGAGCAGACCGGTCTGAACCGGCTCGCACACCGGGGTACGATCGATGACGCCGGGAGCCTTGAACTCGATGGGGCGACGGTGCGTAGCGACGATGTCGCCCAGGCCGTCGATGGGCTGGCCGAGCGGATTGACGACGCGGCCGAGCATGGCGCGGCTCACGGGGATATCCATAACGCGGCCAGTGGTGCGGCACTCGTCGCCTTCCTTGATGGAGTCGACGGCACCGAACAGAACGGCGCCGACCTCGTCACGGTCAAGGTTCTGGGCAAGGCCGAAGACGGTCTCACCGGTATCGGAGCTCTTGAACTCCAGAAGCTCGCCTGCCATGGCGCTCTTGAGGCCGGAGACGCGCGCGATGCCGTCGCCTACCTCGTCGACCGTTGAAACCTCATGCGTATCGACCGTCGCGGAGAGGCTCGTGAGCTGCTCCTGCAGTTTCTTGGCGATATCCTGGGCATTGAGGGTTTCGGACATTAGGCTTCACCTCCGTACGAATTAGCAGAGTTTGCGAGGGTCTCCTGCGCGATGCGCAGCTGCGTCTTGACGGAAATGTCACGACGCTCGCCGCGGGCCTCGAGCACCAGGCCGCCCACGATAGACGGGTCGACCTGCTCGATAAGGAATACCTTGCGGCCGAAGTCCTGCTCGCATTTCTTAGTGATGGTTTGACGCAGCTCGTCGTCGAGCGGGATCGCCGTGGTGACGGTCACGCCCACTACATCCTCGTCTTCCTCGGCAACATACTTAAAGGCAGCTGCCACCTTGGGAAGAAGGTCGAGCTGGTCGCGCTTGGACATGGTGTCGAGCACGGCGATGATCTCGGGGCTGGCAGAAGCCAAGCGCTCGATCATCTCGAGGTCCTCGAACACATGGTTCTCGGCCTTGGCGGCTTCCAAAAGGGAACGCGCGTAGGTCTCGAGTACCTTGTCCTGATAGCGGCTAGTCGGCATTCAGGCTACCTGCTTCCTGGATGTAGCGCTCGATGAGCTTCTTCTGCTCGGCATCGTCCTCGAGTGCCTCGCCCACGATCTTGGTGGCGACGGCAACGGACAGGTCGGCGATGGAGTTCGCGGCACCGGCGTAGATGGACTTGCGCTCGTCCTCGACGGTCGTATGGGCCTTGGCGATGATCTCCTCGGCCTCCTTGTGAGCAGCCTCGATGATACGGGCGCGCTCGGACTCGGCGTCCTTACGGGCCTCGAGAACGATGTCGGCAGCCTGACGACGGGCGTCGGTGACGATCGAGTCGGACTCAGCGCGCTTGGCGATAGCCTCCTGCTTGGTCTTCTCGGCCTCGTCGAGGCTCTCCTCGATCTTCTTGCCGCGCTCCTCCATGGTTTTCATGATGCCCGGCAGGGCGACCTTGGCCAGCACGATCCAGATAATCAGGAAGGCGATAAGCGCCGGGATGAACTCCGCCATCTTAGGGATGAGGATGTCCGCACCGGCAGCGCCGTCCTCGGCGAACGCGGAAACCGGCATGAGCAGCGCGGCCGCGGACGCGGAGAGTGCGATCGCGCTCTTCTGGGATGAAAGATTCATACTTGACGCTCCGTGCTATTTAACGATCAGCGCGACAACGAAGCCGATCAGAGCCAGAGCCTCGCCGAAAGCGGAGCCCATGATGAAGACGGTGAACACGCGGCCCTGGACCTCAGGCTGACGGGCCATAGCACCCGTAGCACCCAGAGCAGACAGGCCGATAGCAAGACCAGCGCCGATAACACCGAGACCGTAACCGATAACTCCCACGATTCCTCCTTTGTCGTGCGTGTCTTATTTCACGCAGGATAACCTTTTTATAACTGCCGGGCTCCATGGGTACGGGCACCGGCGGTTTAACGAATTGCCTTACCTTTAAGGCGCGAACGGAAGACTACTCCTCCTCCGCGACCTCCTCTGCCTCGGAGACATACACGGCGGTAAGGACCGTGAAGACGTAAGCCTGGATGGCGCCGACCACAAGCTCGATCGCATAGATCAGGATGAGGATGGCAAGCCAGGCCAGCGAAGGCAGGGCGCCGACGGCGTGGGCCGCGGAAACCTGCTGAAGCAGCGGCTGCATGAACATGCTCGCCATGATGGCGAACGAGCCCATGACCACGTGTCCTGCGAACATGTTGCAGAACAGACGGACGGCAAGCGTGATGAGGCGCAGGAAGGTCGAGAAAAGCTCGACGACCCACACGAGCACGTTCATCGGGAAGCTCACGCCCTGCGGGGCGAGGCTCTTGATGTAGCCGATCACGCCGTGAGCCTTGCATCCGTAGTAGATGAAGTACACGAAGGCGAAAATGGCGAGTGCGGCGGTGGAGCCGATTGCGCCGGTGCCGGGCTTCATTCCCGGGATCAGGCCGATCATGTTATTGATCAGGATGAACAGGAAAAGCGAGCACAGGAACGGGAAGTGCTTCTTCCAGTTCTCACCCACGACACCCTTGCCGATATCGTTCTCGACGTACTCGATGATGTACTCGAAACCGTTGACGAAGAAGCCCTTGGGAACCAGGGTCTGCTTCTTCTTGAACACGGCCAGGACGATCAGGAGCACGATCGTGGAGACGATCAGCCAAAACGAGTACTGCGTGATGCCGCAGCTCAGATCGCCCACGACAGGGGTGGAGCTGAACTCGCTGACCAGATGATTAATCTCATCAGGCAGCTTTTCAAAAATTTCCACGACTTACCTTTCGACCTCATGAGGATCTCGCAGCGCCTTGGCGACGCGAACCGCGCAGGCGGCCATAAAGGCCACGAAGCCGATCGCCTCGCCCAGGAGGAACATGCGAAATGCCTCTCCGAACAACGCAAACACAACCAAGGTAAAGACGAGCAGGGCGACTGCCGAGACCGCCAGACTCACCATGCCCTTGAGCATGTCCGCATTCTGCTTATCGTCAAGAACCGGCTTGAGCGTAAAGACAAAGGGAAGGAAGGCAATCGCGCCCGCGATGGCACCTGCAACGATAGCGAGCAGATCGGCTATCTGAAACACTGGCGTCCTCACTTTCCTTTTTTATCGCCTCACAGGACAGTTCCCGCCAAACATTGGTGACTATTGTACGAGCCAATCGCTAAAGTACAACCGAAAAAGCATCGGTTAATACGCACCTGTTCGTTTTCTTAAGACCTTCTTTATGCCGCAGGTACGGTAATACGTTTTTTCGAACCCCTCAGTGCAAAACGTCCGTTAACAGAAGTGCGCGTGGACGACTTTTGCTCGCCCGCGCGCACCATTTCTTCGTATTTGTGACCGTAGCCGACAAGGCCCAACGACTAGAGCGTACCGTAGATGCGGTCGCCGGCGTCGCCCAGGCCGGGAACGATGTAGGCGGCCTCGTTGAGATGGTCATCGATGGCGCAGGTATAAATATGTACGTCGGGGTCCTTTTCGGTCAGTGACTTGAGGCCCTCGGGCGCGGCGACGATACACAGCATGCGAATATCCTTAACACCGCGCTCGCGCAGGTAGCTGATGGCCATCTCGGCCGAACCGCCCGTGGCGAGCATGGGATCGACGACCAGGCAGATGCGCTGGTCGATATCCTTGGGCATCTTGCAGTAATACTCGTGCGGCTCGTGGGTGACCTCGTCGCGCTCCATGCCGATGTGGCCCACGCGAGCGGAGGGCACCAGGTCGAGGATGCCGTCGACCATGCCAAGGCCCGCACGCAGGATGGGCACGATGGCGAGTTTCTTGCCGGCGAGCTGTTTGAACGGAGCGGTAGTGATGGGGGTCTCGACTTCGACGTCTTCCATGGGCAGGTCGCGCATGGCCTCGTAGCCGTCAAAAAGCGCGAGCTCGCGCACAAGCTGGCGGAACTGGTTGGTGCCGGTGTTTTTGTCGCGCAGGATCGACAGCTTGTGCTGGACGAGCGGATGATCGACAAGCGTCACACGGGACGCATCGTAGGTGACGGTCATGGGTTGATTGCCCCTTTCGTTGCGGCCGCAAAACGGCCTTGCTGACAAGGCGCGCAGCAACGTTGCCGCCGCACGCCATGCATAAGTTTAGCGGTTTGTTGTATCGAGCAGCCCATCGCAGCCCTACTGTGCGGTACTGAGCGAGCGCTTGACTGCATCACGCCAGCCCGCAAGGTTTTGCTCGCGACGCTCGGCGGACATATGGGGAAGGAAGGTCCTAACGATCTGGGCATTTTGCTCCAGCTCTTCAAGGTCTTCCCAATAGCCGACGGCAAGACCCGCCAAGTACGCGGCACCGATTGCCGTGGTCTCCACCGTCTCGCATTGCAGCACGGGGATATCCAGCAGGTCGGCCTGGAATTGCATGATGAACTCGTTGCGTGAGGCGCCGCCATCGACGGACAGGCGCTCAATCGAAAGTCCCACGTCCTGCTCCATGGCGCGCAGCACGTCATAACTCTGGTAGGCCATGGACTCGCAAGCCGCACGCACAATGGTCGCGCGACTCGAGGCACCGGTCAGGCCGCACACGATACCGCGGGCATGCGGATCCCACCAGGGAGCGCCCAAACCCGCAAAGGCGGGAACGAAGTAGCAGCCCTCGTTGTCGTTGATCGAAACGGCGAGTTGCGCGGACTCGCTCACGCTCGAGATGATGCCCATGTTGTTGCGCAGCCAGTTCATGGTTGAGCCGGCGGCAAAGATAGAACCCTCGAGCGCATAGCTGATCTTGCCGTCCGCGGCGATACCGATCGTGGAGACCAGACCGTTCTTGGATTCGACGACCTCGTCGCCGGTGTTCATGAGCATAAAGCAACCCGTGCCATAGGTGTTTTTGGTCTGGCCGGGATGGAAGCAGCAGTGGCCGAACAGCGACGCCTGCTGATCGCCCGCCACGCCCATGATGGGTGGCATGTTGGTCATGATGTCGCTCGCGACGCGGCCGTAATCGCCCGAGCTCCAACGAACCTCGGGCATCATGGAACGTGGAACGTCAAAGAGCGCCAGCAGGTCGTCGTCCCAATCGAGCGTATGGATATTAAAGAGCGCCGTGCGGCTGGCATTGGTGTAGTCGGTGGCAAAGACCTGACTGCCAGTGAGGTTGTAGATGAGCCAGGTGTCGATGGTGCCGAACATGAGGTCGCCCGCCGCCGCGCTCTCACGCGCACCATCGACGTTGTCGAGGATCCACTGCACCTTGGAGGCCGAGAAATACGGGTCGAGCGTAAGCCCCGTGCGGGAGCGCACCAGCTCTTCTGCGCCCCGCTCGACCAGCTCGTCGATCAGAGGTGCGGTGCGACGGCATTGCCACACGATGGCGTTATAGATGGGTTGGCCGCTTATGCGGTCCCACACCACCGTGGTCTCGCGCTGGTTGGAGATACCGATGGCGGCGATGCGGTCAGAATGGATGCCGCTCTTAAACTGGACCTCCATCATCACGCCGATCTGACTGGCAAGCACCTCCGTGGGATCCTGCTCCACCCAGCCGGGGCGCGGGAAGCTGGTTTTGACGCTACGACGTGCCTGCGCGACGATGCAGCCGTACTCGTCGACGATGGTCGCAAGTACCGAGGTGGTGCCGCAGTCGAGCGCCATGATGTAGGAACCGCCAAAGTTAAACGAGGCATCTTCCATGCCCAGGCTGCCCAGATTCAACGACATCGCTTACACCTTTCTATTGCATCGGGTCGGACAGGACCCGTTCGATCTCTGATGCGGGAAGTGCGCCTTGGCGCAGGATCTGGAGCCCGCCGTGCTGGAACGACACGATGGTCGAGGCGTCGCGACACGGGGTCTCGCCGGCGTCGACGGCAACATCGACCCCCTCCAAGATGCGACCTTCGACGGCGACAAAGCTTGCCGGCGAGGGCGCGCCGTGTGTGTTGGCGCTCGTGCAGGCGAGGGGACTGCCGCAGGCGCGGATGAGCGCTTGGACCACGGGAGAGGCCGAAGCGCGCAGGGCCACGGTGTCGTCGGCAGCACGCATAAAGGTCGGCACGCAGGGAGCCGCCTTGACCACGATAGTCAGGGCTCCCGGCCAGCATCGTCGCGCAAGTACGCGGGCATCTTCCGGGATATCCACGCCATAGCGGTCGAGTGCCTCGACGCCATCGACCAGCCAGGCGACCGTTTGGGTGAGTTCACGTTGCTTGAGAGTGAAGATACGGCGGTAGCCGGTACCGAGCGCAGGGACCGCGGCGCCATTGACGGCAGCCTGCGGATCGCGCGGCCACGATGGGAATTCGCCTGTATCTTGGGGCACGGCGTCCGAGAAGGCGTTGACCGCCACGGCGACACCGTAGACGGTCTCGGTCGGGATCAAAGCCAGGCCGCCGCGGCCGAGCACCTCGGCCGCGCGCTCGACGGCAAGCCGATGCGGCTCGCGCGTTCCCTCATATACCCGATAGACCGTCTGCATGTGTATGCCAGCCCCTTACGCTCTGGTGCAAGTTTGTTTACTGTGGGGCATTCTCGCACGAAACGTTCAACCTATTTGCCCAGAGCGCATGTTGGTTTGGTGAGCGGCTCTAGTAGTCGGTTAAAGTGAGGGGGTTATTGGACTGCGACGAACTTCTTTGGCCTGCCGGCGTGGCGTTCTTGGGCGGCGTAGCGCTCGATGCTGTCTATCGTTATCATCCGACGGCCGTCGACAAGTTCAACATCGAGCTTTCCGGCTTTGACCAGCGCGGTAATCCGCGGAGCGGAGACTTTGAGGTCCAGCGCTGCGTCTTTAAATGTTCGGCACGCCGCTTCCCGAGCGTCCTCGTGGTCGATTTCGACTGAAAGGGCCACGACCTCGGCCGAGCGTTCGTACCCTGCCGGAGTCAAACCGTTGTTGAGGTCGTCGGCCAAAAACGCCATCAGTGCCTCGGTGGCATGGGCAATCGCTTCTTCGCGCGTATCGCCATCGGCAAAGGCGCCGGGAATCTGCGGGAAACTGGCGCAGTAACCGTCGTCTTCTTTTATGAGAACGCAGTCATAGGTAAATCGCTGCCTCATTTTGCCTCCAACTACCATCCAGCTTGGCGACGAATACTTGCCCACGTGCCCTTCTTTGGTCGATCACCACCAGAGCCGTTCACGGTGACAACACGGTCACCAGAAACATACTTAGCATGACTACCGACTTGCGCGACCTTCACGAATCCATCGTGCTTGAG
>USGN01000011.1 GCA_900554255.1 uncultured Collinsella sp.
GTCGCCCGCATCGCGCAGGCTCACAAAGTTGACGCCCTTGACCACGCGGCCGTCCTTAACATCCAGACAGGGAATCACGCGTTTGGTAAGCATGGGCTACTCCTCCCCTCGGGCGGCGGCCAGCGCCTGGGCCAGCGTAAAATTGCCCTCGTAGAGCGCACGGCCGGTAATGGCGCCCTCGATGGCATCCTCGCCCACCGCGGCAAGCGCGCGGATGTCATCAAGCGTCGAGATGCCGCCCGAAGCCACGACGGGAAAGCCCGCGACCTCGGCCACATGGCGATACGCCGCCACATCGATGCCCGTCTGCATGCCGTCGCGCGCGATATCGGTATAGACCAGGTGTTTAAAGCCCAGCTCGGTGAGCTGCGCCACGGCGTCGTCGAGTGCCACGCCCGCGCCGTCACGCCAGCCGTTCACCTTGACCTGGCCGTCGCGTGCGGCAATGTCTGCCACCAGCAGCTCGCCAAAGCCGCGAGCCGCCACCTCGGCAAAACCCGGCTCGGTCACCAGCACGGTGCCCAGTGCGATGCGACGCGCGCCGTAGCCGGCCAGCTCGTCGATGCGTGCAAGCGAGCGGACGCCGCCGCCCACGTCCACGGACAGACCGTCGACGCCGCAGATGGCCTCGATCGCTACCGAGTTGGCAGCGCACGCGTCTTCGTCCTCGCCAAAGGCAGCGGACAGGTCGACGACGTGCACCCAGTTCGCGCCCTGCTCGGCAAAGGAGCGGGCAATGGCCACAGGGTCGTCAGAATATACCTTGCAGCGGCTCCGGTCGCCGCGCTCCAGGCGCACAACCTTGCCGCCGATCAAATCGATTGCGGGAAACAGAATCATCGGCCAACCTCCTCGACGATGTTGACGAAGTTCTTAAGGATGCGCTGACCCAGCGCGGAGGATTTCTCGGGATGGAACTGGCAGCCCCACACGTTGCCGCGGCGCACGATGCACGGGAAGCTCCGCGTATAGTGCGTGCGCGCCAGCACATCGGCGGCATCAGCATCGTCGGCCACCGCGTAGCTGTGGGTGAAGTACATGTTGGCACCCTCGGCAAAACCAGTAAGCAGCGGATCGGCCGCACCGGCGGGCGTCATGTGCACCTGGTCCCAGCCCACGTGCGGCACCTTCAGGCGACTCGATTTCAAGCGCGTACACGAGCCACGCATAATACCCAGGCCATCGACCCAGGGACCGCCAGCCTGCTCGGAGACGTCGCCGTCCGTGGCAACACCCTCGTCCGCCGGCACACCCTCGTCGCCGCGCTCAAAAAACAGCTGAAGGCCCAGGCAGATACCGAGCAGTGGAGTTCCGGCGGCGACGGCATCGAGCACCGCGTCCGCCTCGCCGCTCTGGCGCATAAAGGCGATTGCGTCATAGAACGCGCCCACGCCCGGGATGACCAGGCCGTCGGCATTGCGGATCTGCTCCGGATCGTCCGATGTGCAGGCGGCGGCACCGGCACGCGCAAGCCCGCGCGCAACGCTCGACAAGTTGCCCTTGTGGTAGTCGACCACCACGATCTTCGGTTCGCCCACGCGACCCTCCCTTATCTCATTCAAAACCTGTCCCTTTTTGGCAGGTTACAGCGAGCCCTTGGTGCTGGGGATGCCCTGCACGCGGGGATCGAGCTCGCAGGCGTGGCGCATCGTGCGGCCCACGGCCTTAAAGGCGGCCTCGATAATGTGATGCGAGTTGCCGCCCGCCAGCTCGCGCACGTGCAGCGTAAGTTTGGCATCGCGCGCAAAGGCATAGAAGAACTCAACAGCCAGCTCGGTATCGAAGCTGCCCACGCGCTCGGTCGGCACGGGCAGCTCGCAATAAGCCTGGCCACGGCCCGAGATGTCCACGGCAGCCATCACGAGCGTCTCGTCCATGGCGATCGCCGCATCGGAAAAGCGCGTGATGCCCGCCTTGTCGCCCAGCGCCTGGCAAAACGCCTCGCCCAGCACAATGCCCGTGTCCTCAACGGTGTGGTGCGCGTCGACCTCCACGTCGCCCACCGCGTGCACCGTCAAATCAAACAGACCATGGCGGCCAAAAGCGTTGAGCATGTGGTCGAAAAACGGCACGCCGGTCGAGATATCGCACACGCCGGTTCCGTCCAGGTCGAGCTTGACGACAATGTCGGTCTCCCCCGTCTTACGGGTCACCTCGGCATAACGGTCCATCTACATCTCCTCCTTCACCAGCGCGGCAAACGCAGCCAACACCTCATCGTTTTCCTGCGGCGTACCCACAGTGATGCGCAGACAGTCCGCAAGCCCCGGCGCGTAGCTAAAGTCGCGCACCAGGATGGAGTACTCGTCGCGCAGACGCTCACGCACACGCGTGGCATGCGGCGTGCGCACGAGCACAAAGTTCGCCGCGCTCGGCCATGCCTCCACAGGCATGCCCTCGGCAGCCATCGCGCATAAGGCGCACAGCTCGCGCTCGCGCTCGGATGCAACCTGTGCCACCACGGGCGCGTACGCGTCGCGGGCACGCACACAGGCAAGCGCCGCGGCCTGGCTCAGCACGTTAACCGAGTAGATCTGGCGAATCGCCGCGAACACGTCGATGACCTCGGGCGCCGCGATCACATAGCCCAGACGCGTTCCGGCGGCGCCAAACGCCTTGGACAGCGTATGCAGAATCACCAGATTGGGATGCTCGGCGATAAGCCCCTGCGCCGTGGTTGCCGCGCCAAACGAATCGTCGGCAAACTCAACATAGGCCTCGTCGACCATCACCATGCCGGGACATGCATCGCACAGGGCCGCGACAAAGTCGAGCGGAGCCACATCACCCGTGGGATTGTTGGGCGAGGTCACGATTGCCAGGTTGCACTCGGGCGCCGCGGCAAGCACGGCTGTCTGGTCGAGCTCAAAGCTCGCCGGATCACGCCACACGTCGCGCACCTCGGTCTGGCACAGAGACGCAAAGAAGGCATACTCGCTAAAGCACGGCGGGCAGTTGAGCAGGGTCCGCCCCGCGCCGCCAAACGCCAGCAGGTAGTTATAGAGCAGCTCATCGCCGCCGTTTCCCACGCAAATGTTCTCACGCGTCACGCCATGCCAGGCAGCAAGCTCGTCACGCAGGTCGTTAGACATGGGATCGGGGTAGCGGTTGAGCGGTGTGGCAGCCAGCGCCGCGTCAACCGCGTCGCGCACGCCGGCCGGCACGGGATAGGTGTTCTCATTGGCGGAAAGGTTGATGTGCGTAGGCGTAAAGTTGGGATCATAGGGCTCAATACCGGCCAGGTAAGGCTGGATGAGCTCCTTCATACGGGGCGTGAGCTCGGCCATATTAGGCCTCCTTGCCAGTCGCGCCAACGCCATCCGCGCCCGCAGCCGCCAGGTCCACACCCTCGGCAACCGTCGCCACGGCATCTCCCGGCCAGGCAACCTTGGTCAGGTCGGCCGCGGCGAGCGACTCGGCGCTCACGGCATCCTCGCCCTGCTCCAACACGCGGCGGCGCAGAGCGGCGGAAAGCGCGTGCGCCCACAGGCCCTCGGCCTCGGCCAGGCGCTGCGTGGCGGGAGCGTCCGAGAGCAGACCCTCGGGCGTATAGCAAATGACGCTCGAGCGCTTGACGAACTCTTCCACCGAAAGCGGGTTGGAGAACATGGCCGTGCCGCCGGTCGGCAGCGTGTGGTTGGGGCCAGCAACATAATCGCCAAGCGGCTCGGAGCTCCAAGCGCCCACAAAGATGGCGCCAGCGTTGCGAATGCCGCCAAGCAGGCCCATCGCATCCTTGCAGTGCAGCTCCAGGTGCTCGGGCGCCACGGTGTTCACCGCCTCGACAGCGGCAGCCATGTCGGCGGCCACCACGATGGTGCCTTCATTGTCGAGCGAGGCACGCGTGATCTCGGCACGCGGCGACTGCGCTACCAGAATATCGATACCCGCCTCGACCTCACGCGCAAACTGCTCGTCGCAGGTCACCAGATAGCAGGCAGCCAACGGATCGTGCTCGGCCTGGGCCATCAGATCGGCCGCGACCACCATAGGCTTGGCCGTGGCGTCGGCCAGCACGCAGACCTCGGAGGGACCGGCGACCATATCGATACCCACATCACCCGAGACAATCTGCTTGGCAGCGGCGACAAAGGCGTTACCCGGGCCGGTAATCTTGTCGACACGCGGAATGGTCTCGGTACCGTACGCCAGCGCGGCCACGGCCTGGGCGCCGCCCACCATATAGATCTCGTCCACGCCGCCGAACTTTGCCGCGGCGAGCGTGTAGGGGCTGATCAGGCCGTCCTTTTGCGGCGGCGTCACCATGACCACGCGTTTGACGCCGGCCACCTTGGCGGGGATGGCGTTCATGAGCACAGTGGAGGGATACTGCGCGCGGCCTCCCGGCACGTAGATGCCGGCCGCGGCAAGCGGGGTCACCTTAACGCCGAGCATCGTGCCGTCCGGGCGCGTGGTAAACCAGCTCTGCTCGACCTCGCGCTGGTGGAACTCGCGAATCTGACGTGCAGCCTTTTCGAGCGCCGCGACAAAAGCGGGATCGAGGCCTTCGAGCGCGGCATCGATCCGCTCTTGCGGCAGACGGAAGCTCTGCAGCTCAACACCATCAAAACGCTGACAGTAATCGCGCACCGCGGCATCGCCGTTGGCGCGCACGTTGGCCACGATATCGCGGGCGGCGTCGACGATGTTTTGCGGCAGCACGCCCTTACGGTTGAGCTGGTTGGTAACGAGGCGCTCACCGGGAGCAAGCTTGATGGTCTTCATATCGGTATCCCCTATCGGTCGAGGTTTTGTTCGAAAAACGAGAGACCGGGCGGCGGCGTCAGTCGGCCCGCCGCCCGGACGTTGGGGCGCCCGTGCGTGCTCGCGCTATTGTGCCGAGCCCGCGACGGGCTCAAAATGCTTGTCCTTAACAGCAGCTGCCAAGCGATCTGCCAGATTGCGTACGCGCGGATCCAGGCGCGCGGCACCCGGATTGACAAAGAAGCGCGCCGTGCAGTCCATAATGCGACCAGTAATAACCAGGTCGTTATCGCGCAGGGTGGCGCCCGTGGCGGTAATGTCCACGATACGGTCGGTCATACCGACGATGGGGCCCAGCTCGATATTGCCGTGCAGCGAGACGATATCGGCATTCACGCCACGCTCGGCATACCAGGCGCTCGCGATGCGCGGATACTTGGTGGCCACACGAAGCGACCCGCGACGGGCATAGTTGCGCTCGGCCTGGCCAGCGCGCCACGCGGGCTCCGCCTCGATAAACGTGCACAGGCCGTAGCCCAGGTCGACCAGCTGCAGCAGGTTGAGGTCGGCCTCGATGAGCGAGTCCCAACCGCAGATGCCGCAATCGGCACCGCCGCAGCCCACAAAGGCGGGCGCGTCGCTGGGACGCACGATGACAAACTCGATATCGCCGACCGTGCCCTCGCCGGCCTGTGTGTCGCGGCCGCGCACGATGAGGTGACGACCGGGATCGCGCAGCTCCGAGACATCCAAGCCCGCGGCCTCGAGCACGTCGAGCGTGTCGGCCTTAAGCGAGCCCTTGGGCACGGCGATGCGCAGCGGGCCCTCGGCGCCACGGCCCGCGGCGTAATCGCCGTCGGAAGCGGCATCCTCGGCCGAGGTGCGCGCGGCCTCCAGGCGCTCGAGCGAAAAGGCGAAGCCCGCCGCCGGCACCTCGATGCCGTCGCCAAATGCGCCGGTAAAGATGGAGTCGTAGCGTCCGCCCGAACCGACCGGATCGGGCAGGCCGCCGGCATAGGCCTTAAAGACCAGGCCCGTGTAGTAATCAAACGAGTTCATGATGGAGAAGTCGAAGGACAGCACCTGGGCGTCCTCGGGAGCCAGGCCCTCGACCAGGGCACGCAGCTCGCGCGTCAGCGGCGCGACGATGCCGGCGGCCTCCAGCAGCGTGTCCACGCGGTCGAGCACCTCGGCACCGCCGTGCAGACGCGGCAGCTCGCAAATGGCGGCCTTGACGGCATCGGACTCGACGCTTGCCGCCACGCGGGCATCGAGGCCCACAAAGTCGTTGGCGTGCACGCAGCACAGCGCCTCGGCAGCCAGCTCGCGATCCTCGCACGCCGCGAGCAGCTCCTTAAACGGGCGTACGCTACCTGCGATGATGCGTGCATCGGGCAGCGCCAGCTTGCGCACCGCCTCGGCCACGAGCGAGACAATCTCGACATCGCCCGCGGTATCGCCCGCACCGATAAGCTCAAAGCCCAACTGTGTAAACTGGCGCGAGCCGCCGGCATTGCGCTGGCACTCACGAACCACCGGCGCCTCGTAGCGAAGGCGCAGGGGCAGATCGGCCGCGCGCATGCGAGTCGAAACCAGACGCACAATCGGCAGCGTGTTGTCGGGACGGACCACCAGCAGGCGACCGTCGTCATCAAAGAGTTTAAACGGCGTGTCCGCAATGCGGCCGCCTTCCTCGAGCGAACTCTTGTCCTCGAGCAGTGGCGTCTCGACCGGCAGGTAATGATGCTCCCTAAAGCAGCCCTTCACCGTACATGCAATCTCCTCGCGCGCCTGAGCCTCCTCGGGCAATATGTCCCGGAATCCCCACGGTGTGGCCGTCATCTGGTGAGCCTCCTCATGCTGTGTTTCATATAGAACAGAAGACCGGCAGAGCTCCGCCGGTCTTCTGGGTACTTTAGCATACTAGAGTGCTTGCGGGGAAAATCCGTCACAGCCGTTCACACCGTATTCATTTGGAAACATAGGGTAGGTTGCCGCAGCCCAACCCCACCTAGGCGCCAATCGCACGACGATACTCTGCCATTACCTGCGCATCGGCAGCTGCGGGGTCGGCGAAATAGCGCCCGTCATAGGTCTCGGCCGAAACAACTCCGCGATAGCCGCGCGCCACCAGCCTATCCAGGTCGGCGCGCATATCGCGGTCGCCGTCACCCCAGGCAAGATGCGTCGTGCCATCTGCCGCAACATCGACAAAATGCACGTGGGCGACATCATCGCCAAGCAGATCGAAATAATCGTCGATGGTATCCCCTGCCACCGCCATAGCGCCCAAATCCAGACACGCCTTAAGTGCCGGATGATCAACTGCCTCGATCATGCGCTTCGTGTCGGCCGCCGAGTTCACGATCATCGACTCAACCGGCTGTAGGGCCTCGAGCACCAGTCGCACGCCGCGCTCTCCCGCATGCTCGGCAATCGCACGCAGCATCGAGGCGCTGCGACCCCACGCGTCCTCGATCGGCTCGTTCAAAAATGCCCAGCCGCTCGAGACCATGACCTGCTCGGCTCCAAGTTCCGCCGCGATATCCACAACGTTCTTAAAGTACGCGAGCGTGCGGGCACGCGCCTCATTCCCACGCGCCGCGATATTCCACGGCTTGGGGTTGTTCTGTTCGGGACAAAGCCCCACAATCCGAACCCCATACCGCTGCGACAGCTCCCGCACCTGCTCGAGCGAATCGTATCCATGGCAATCGACATACAGATGCATCGCCCCGGTCCAAAGCTCGCAACACGTGTAGCCCGAGGCCGCTGCCGAAGAAAAGAATTCCTCAAGGTCAAAATAACGATGGCTGATATTCATGACGGCAAGCTGCGGATACTCCATCTTGTCCACCTTTCGGCAAAAGGGCGCCGCAGCACAAATGTGCGCGACGCCCCCTCTTACATTGTTTTAATTATGACGGATGCCCTACTGAACACCAAGCACTCCAAAAAACGCGCCGGCGATACTCACGAGTAGGATCACGAGCATGATGACCAGCGGATTCATCTTCTTCTTGAGCATGAGATAGACGATTCCAAACAGCCCCATCGTGACAAAGCCCGGGAAGATTCCGTTGAGCAGCTCGGCCAGCGTCTGAGCACCATCGCCCGCACCGACCATGAGCGGAATGTCCACGGTGACCATCTCCATGGTCATAGCGCCGATCACCATGGCGCCCATGATAGAGGCCATCTTGACGATCGTGTCCATAATGCCCGATTCCTGGACCTTGCTGATCATGTCCGAGCCAAAGCGATACCCCACAAACGTCAGCAGGTAACGGATGATGTAGTGAGGGACATTGAACACGAGCAGGAACAAAATCGGGCCAAGAATAGAGCCCTGTAGCGCCAGCGACGTGCCGACACCCGTTGCCAAAATTCGCAGCGTGCCCCAGTAGAAGGCATCGCCCACGCCGGACAGCGGCCCCATCAAAGCAAGCTTGACATTAGAGATCGCGCTCGTGTCAAAGCTATCGTCAGTAGCGTTGACCTCCTCCATTGCAGCGGCGATGGACATGGGGAGCGTCGAGATGTACGGCGTGACGTTATAGAGCTCCATATGGCGCTTGAGGGCGGCCTTAAAGTCCGCATCCTGCGGATACAGCTTGCGAAGGATCGGCATAAGGGCCCACATAAAGCCGATATGGCCCATACGCTCGTAGTTCCAGGAATGCTCATAGGGAATCGAGCGCCAGAACAGCTTCTTAAGGTCTGCGCGGGAAATCAGCCCGTCGT
Organism: uncultured Collinsella sp.; assembly: GCA_900554255.1. Classification (GTDB taxonomy): domain Bacteria; phylum Actinomycetota; class Coriobacteriia; order Coriobacteriales; family Coriobacteriaceae; genus Collinsella. Next base: position 8,449 of record USGN01000011.1, read on the forward strand.
AAGAAGACTCAAACTTAAAACTCATCGAACCCACTCCCAATCGCAGGATCCTCGGTTGCCACTGCGGGCTGCTCCGCCTTTTTCTTCTCGCCCAAAACCGTCATCGCGACGACGATGATCGCGGCAAAGATCGCCACGCCCGTCGTGCTAATGCCAAAGTAGGCGACGAGGAAGAAGCCAGCGAAGAAGAACGGCGCCACCGTCTTGTTCATAATCATCTGAGCCAGCATTGCAAAACCGAGTGCGGGCAAGAAGGCGGCGGCGACATCCATACCGGTCTGAACGAAATCGGGGATGATGTTGAGCAGGCTGGCGACGGCATCGGCGCCAAAGAAGAATGCCAGGGGAATAATCAGCAGGCCGCACCAGCTCTGCGCGTAACCGGCGATGAGCATGTTGCGCGTGATGGCCTTGGTGTCTCCGTCCTCGACGTTTTTGTCGATACGGTGCACCAGCAGCAGCATCACCGGCTGGCCCAGGGCAGTATCGAGCGCCAGGACGATCGTTGCGATAGGAATGCCCAGGGTCAGGGCCGCCGAAGCGTCCGCGCCGGCCTGCATGGCAAGAGATACGCCCAGGATAGTGCCGGAAATCGTATCGGGCGGGTTATAGGCGCCGACCGAGATGGCGCCGACCATGGCAAGCTCCATCGTGGCGCCCATGATCGTGCCGGTCACCATGTCGCCCATGACAAGGCCAACCAGAGGTCCGAGCACGATCGGGCGCTGGAGGTAGCTCGTGCCCGTCAGCCACTCGGAATAGCCCAAAAGGGCAATCAGGAAAATCAGGATTGTCTTGATAACCATGACAGCCCCTAACCGATGACCTTCGCGGCGTCAGTCTTCGCATCTGCCGGAATCATCTGAATGAACAGTTCATAGCCCTCGCCGAGCAGCTCTTTGACGTATGCCTCGTTTTCGGGCGTAAGGAACACGCTCGTCGAGACCTGGCGGGCATTCTCGCTAAAGGCAACATTGCCGAGGTTGATCTTCTTGACTCCCATCGCCTTGGCGACGGCACCGGCCTGCTGGATCGTCTCGCAAACCACGAAGAGCTTGTACTTATCGGTCACACCGCTCTGAAGCGCCTTGACGGCATCCTCGGTGTTTTTGACGACGACTTTGCAGCCCTCCGGCTTTGCAAGGGACAGGGCCTGCAGACGAAGCTTGTCATTGAGAACCGTGTCGCTCACCAACAGGATGCAGTCGGCACCCAGAGCCGAGGTCCAGCTAACGGCAACCTGGCCATGAAGCAGTCGGTAGTCCACGCGAATCATCTGAATCATGATGTGCTCCCTAGTGGTTAAAACTCATCGAGTTCGGCCTGCCCCAGCAGGTCGTTGACGTACTTGACCTTGGTGTCGTCCGCCTCGACGATCTGGCGAATGGCCTCATCGATCGGGGTAGATTCGGGCACGAACAGCAGCTGAATAAGGAGCGGCAGGTTCATATTGGTCACGAGGTGCGTGTTGGGACGCGTCTGGACGATCTTGGTGAACTCGTTGTTGACACTGCCGCCAAAGAGGTCGGTGCAAACAACGACCTCATCGTCCGCGGCAAAGCCGTCCAGAATCGCTGCGGCCTCCTTGGTCAGGTCCTCGTTTCCGTCGACATACATAGAGAGCGCATGGACGTTTTCGCGCTCGCCGGAAAGCAGCCCAATGCTCTCGACGATTCCAGACGCAAAATGGGCATGGGATGCAACGATAAACTGCCTCATTCGATTCCCCTTTCTTGCGAATTTCGGCATAAAAATGCCCGGACGCATGCGCCCGGGCAGGGTGCTTCTTGATCAGTAGCTTATTTGTCACCGATTAGTAGTCGAACTGGTGATAGTAACGACGGTAGTTGAGGTTGTGCTTGGTGACCGTCTCGTAGTAAGCGGCAAGGCGATCGGTGATCAGCGAGGAGAGGATCCACGGAGACACGATGACGCGGAACTCGTCGTCAAGGCCGGGGATCGCGAACTCGGCGGTGTCGATGATGTTGATGTCGGTGTCGCCGGTCACGCCGCGGTTGAGGAAGGCGCGGACGCGCTCGTCGAGCTTGCGGTTCTCGTCCTCGCCCATGAACAGGAACACGGGGACGCCGGGCTCCACGAGCTCGAGGGTGCCGTGGAAGAAGTCGGCCGAGGTGATGTAGCGGGTGCGCTTCCACTGCATCTCCTCGAGGATGCACATCGAGAACAGGATCGTCTCGCCCCACAGGGCGCCGGAGCCGATGAACATGGTGTAGGGGGCCAGGGCGTACTTCTTGGCGAGCTCCTCGGCGCGCGGCTCGAAGCGCTTGCGGATGTCGAGCATGTCCTTCCAGATGTCCTTGGTCTGCTCGATGAACTTATCGAACTGCGGGAAGCAGCCACGGCGGTTGAGCAGGCGCAGGCCGAAGCAGTCGGCGAGGTAGTAGCCCATCTCGCAGCCGCCGTTACCATGATCGGAAGCCATCTTGACGCAATTCTCGGCGCCCACAGCCTGGCCGATGGGGCCCTCGGGCTTGGTCATGGCGTAGACACGAATGCCCTTTTCCTTCATCTTCTTGACGGCCTCGAGGACCTCGGGGGTGGTGCCGGACTCGGAGGCGGTGAGCACGACGGACTTCTCGGTCATGCGCTTGTGGCCCATGGCGTTCCACTCGGCGGCATGGATCAGGTAGACCTCGAGGTCGCGGTCGCCGAACTTGTTCATGAGGTACTCGAGCTGCATGAGCTCGTCCCAGGTGCCGCCGACGCCCATCAGGAACACGGCGTCGTAGCCCTCGTCGGCGACCTTGTCGGCGAGCGCGGTCATCTTCTTGCCGGTCTCGTAGAGCGCCTTGCCGTCCTCGAGATAGCCCTCCTGGTCGAAATGCATGATCTCGATCTTCTCGGTTTCCTTCATTTGTCTCTCCTTTCTGGGGTTGTTTCCACATCCCCCATGCCAACGGGCATCAAAACCCGCTTACATTCCGTAACACTCAGCCGCTTTGGCCTTAAGCGCATTGACTGACTCTTCGTAGCCCTCTGCCTTGACCTCCATTTGCTTGGAGACGGCATCGAGATACGGGTGCACGTTCCATGACTTCAGACGCTCGGCGATCATGGCCGCAATCGTCTGGAAGAACACAAGATTGGGAATTGCGCTGAGCAGCGGAGCCACCTGAGGCACCGCAACCTCGTGAGCCCTACCCTTGGGATGGGCCGTGAGCAGCACCGTTTTTGCCGTAACGTTCGATAGCGCATCGGCGATATTCGCAAGACGCTCCGACCCCTGCGGATCGTCGACGATAAACACCAGATAGCCCGGAACGATCTGCATTTCGGGACCGTGGACGAACTCCTCGCCTTCGTGATGCATGGCAGGAATCTTGATGGTCTCGCTCAGCTTGAGCGCCGCCTCCTCGGCAACACCATAGTTGGGGCCGTTGCCGACGACCATGGCGGGCATGTGCTCAGAAAGCTCGAGCATGTGATCTTGGACATATGCCTCGGCGGTCTTGCACATCACGGCATTAGCCTGGATAGCCTCGCGCAGGTCATCAAGACGCTGAGCAACGCCCTTGGCGTCAATCGTTCCGCGCGCCTGACCGCCGTAAATACCAAAGAGCACCAGGTACTCAACGAGAACCTCGACGCCCAGAGTCACAAAGTCCACCGACTCGACGCCCACACCGTAGTCAAGAACGATGTCAGCGTGTTCCTTGATGGGTGCCTCGACGTTTGCCGTGAGCGCAACTGCAGCCATATCGTGTGCGCGCATGTAATCGAGCGCCGCAATCGTATTGGTTGAATAGCCGCTCTGCGAGACGGCAATGTTAAGCGCATGCTGTGGATAGGTGTGTTCAAAATCGACGAAGGCCTCGGGCGTCACAACGGACACCTGCATCTGCAGCGCATCTTGCAGGTAATCGCGGGCGCAATCCGCAGCATGGCGCGACGAACCAGAAGCAACGATGCGCAGCGCGTCAAAAGAACCGGACTGGAAAATATCAACGAGCTGCGCTACCAGCTCAGACGAACGCTCGAGGTTCTCTCCCATACGCACATGGGCAAGCTGAACGTAATCGAGCATCTTCATCGTCTCACCTCGTAACAAATCATTAGTATTTGATACCAATCACAGCTACAGGTTACGGCTTTTTGATACCTCTTTGTCGATTAATTTATCCCCTTCGGCGAACGGTCGATTTTGAGCCATGTAAGGTTGTATATACAGCTGACCCAACGATCAAAACTGGTTAGTTTCCCAGCCGTTATTCACAAAATACCAGCTAGTACGTATAGGTGTAGCCGCCCGTATCGCCACGATTGAAGGACTTTACATACTCGATAGCCTGACCGCTCGCGTCATAGCTCACGCATTCCAAAAGCAAAACAAGATCGCCCTGTTCCAGTCCAAGGAGGCCGGCATCTCGTGCGCCCAGTGCCTCGATATCGAGCTTTTCCTGTGCCATGACTGGCTTTCGGCCCAGCATCTCATAGGTCTCGTACAAACTGAAGACCGACACGTCAATATCTTCGATGGTTGGGAACAGCAGGCAGGGAATCAGCGCCGTCTCAATCGATACGGGGCTACCGTTTATGCAGTTCAGGCGTCGAACGGAATAGAGCAGGTCGTCCTCGGCGATGCCAAACAGGTCGGCGTAATATGGCCCCGCATAACGCTTGGAACGCGCGAGAATACGGACGGACGGCTCGCCGCCCGAAGCACGGACCGATTCACGGAAACCGACCGTGCGTTCAAAAAAAGCAGGTACTTTCTGCGCCACAAAGGCACCTTTTCCCCGAACACGGCGAATCTGCCCGCGCCGAACCAGCTCATCGACAGCGCTTCGGATGGTCAAGCGTGTCGTACCAAATTCCTCGGCGAGGTCTTTTTCGGACGGAATCATGGAACCCGTGGGATATGCACCGCGCTCGATACGTTCCTCGATGCAGCGTCGAATGCGCATATAAACCGGGGTGGCATCTACTGTTTCAGCCATTGTTCACCTGCCACGCTCCTCATGCCGTTCTCTTCGCCGTTATCGGCAAAGCGGAACTTTGTGGGCAAAATCACCGATTTGCAATGCTCCACAAAACGCATGTCCTTATCAAATTCGATCGAGCTCTCATAGAACACCGGCGTTCCCTCTTCTTGCTGGAGCAGCTCGGCCTCTTCGACGTTCAAACGCGAGATGGAGATATGCTCACGTCCATGCTCAACGCGCACGCCACCTTCTTTGAGCAAGACATCGTAAAGGCTCTCACACTCAAAATCGTGCTCGGGAAGCGATGGGCACAGGGACAGGTTAACGTGAGCGGTCTCGATTGACGCCGGCTCGCCCTCAATAAGTCGAACGCGCTGCATGCGGAGCAAGGGAGCGCCTACAGCCACCCCAAGCTTGTCGGCAAGCGCCTCATCCGCCTCGATGGTCCCGGTGGAAACCAGACGAGAAGAGGGGTGCAGGCCGGCAGTCCGCACAGCATCGGAAAAGTTATACGTTTCCTGGAAGATGTTCAGCGGCTTGGGAGGACACACATACGTGCCCGATCCGCGACGGCTCTCGAGCGTTCCACACGAGATAAGCCGCGTGATACCGGCACGCAACGCCGTACGCGAAACGCCAATCTCTTCGCACAGCACGCGCTCGGCCGGCAGGCGATCGCCGCCGGCAAGCTGATGGTGCTGGATATACCAAAGAATTCCCTCAACAGCATGATCTTTGGGGGGAATTGCATAAGATTCGCCTGCCATTGCACAGACTCCTCATTCAGAAACGTATGCCGCCAAAATTAGGCCAGCCCTCCCATGGCATCAAATTCTGCCTTGATCTTCTCGGCGACATTCCGATACGACTTATATAGACTTGAATCGCGTTTGACTTCGTCGGTCATAACGGGAATCTCTAATTTGGAAACCTCGTCTTTTCCCGTCTGAACCGCCACAACAACGCCCATACCAAGACACATATTACGCTTGGCAGCATTTATTTTTGCTGCCTTGGCAGGATTTGCCAGGATACGCTGGGCAAATTCCTGTTTAGAGACCGCTTCTTCGGCCTCCGGATCGCCCGCCTCGGCCACTTCGCACTGCAACACGTCCGCATAGTCAAAAATCTTCGGCTCGCCGCCGCGCTGATGCACGGCCCACTTGCGACGCGTGGCATCCTGGTAGATAGCCGGCAAAAACGTAAACCGCGGCGGGTCCAAAATCGTATCCGTGATGGTAAACACATCGGGATCAAAGGCATCCTGCGGGTTTTTCTTCTTGAACAGCCCCATATCAGCCTCCCGTACTAGCATTAAACAACTCAAGCTGAATATAGCACCAATTTCAAGCCGCTGCCTTACCCTATCGGTGCGCGGCGTCTATGGCTCGCCCAGCGGAAGAGTTAACGGACGAGGGCCGGGGCGCCTGCCTTGTTTTGAGAAGTGGGCTCCGCGAACTCC
>USGN01000012.1 GCA_900554255.1 uncultured Collinsella sp.
GAGTTGCGGTGAAATAGTTCCTAGATAAGCCTGACGGGCGGTCAGCCAGGAACTATTTCACCGCAACTGCCAAGAGATCCGTTTTCCTCCGTCGCATGCGGACCCATTTGTGCGGGGGAGTTGTGGAGTTGTGCAGGCAGACGAGGTTTTTCTGGAAATACGCTCCCGATGCGCGTATAGTACCGATTGTTTTGTCGGCTCCTGCTGCGTCGAGTCCAAACCGCAAAATGCCATGAGCGGCGCGGATGCAGCCAGGAGGCACGAGGACAACCCACCGTGGCCACGCCCCGTGCTTAAAACCCCAAGAAGGAGTGAACAATGGCAGAAGAGAAGTATGTGCCGCGTCTGAAGACCAAGTACAACAACGAGGTCAAGCAGCAGCTTCAGGACAAGTTCCAGTACGAGAACGTCATGATGATCCCCAAGTTTGAGAAGATCGTCGTGAACATGGGTGTCGGCGAGGCCGCTACCGATTCCAAGGCCATCGACGGTGCCGTGCGCGACCTGCGCGCCATCACCGGCCAGCAGCCGATGATCACCCGTGCCCGCAAGTCCATCGCTACCTTCCGCCTGCGCGCTGGTATGCCGATCGGCTGCAAGGTTACCCTGCGTGGCGACCGTATGTGGGAGTTCTTCGATCGTCTGACCTCCGTCGCGATCCCCCGCATCCGCGACTTCCGCGGCATCTCCGCCAAGAGCTTCGACGGCCGTGGTAACTTCTCCATGGGCGTCACCGAGCAGCTCATCTTCCCCGAGATCGACTTCGACTCCGTCGATCACCAGCGTGGTATGGACATCACTTTCGTGACCACCGCCAACACCGATGAGGAGGCCAAGGCCCTTCTGGACGCCTTCGGTTTCCCGTTCAAGAAATAGGTTCACCTGCCCTATAAGCGCCGTTCCCACAAGGGGGCGGCGTTTGGGGCGAACAATACTCTATGTGAGGAGGATATAAGTGGCTAAGACATCGATGATCGTCAAGTGCAATCGCAAGCAGAAGTTCTCTACTCGTGAGTACACGCGCTGCCAGCGCTGCGGCCGTCCGCACTCTGTGTACCGCAAGTTCGGCCTGTGCCGTGTCTGCTTCCGCGAGCTTGCACTCAAGGGCGAGCTTCCCGGCGTTAAGAAGGCCAGCTGGTAAGTCACTACCAGCGTTTCAAGCATCCGTTTGGAACAGGGAAAACGCGCTAGTTAGGCTTTGCCGTTAAGGGCGGCGAAGAACCAAGAGCACGTGTTCATCAAGAACGAAGGAGAATCTGTATGAACCTTACAGACCCGATCGCAGATATGCTTACGCGCATCCGTAACGCTAACTCTGTGAACAAGGCCACGGTCTCCATGCCGAGCAGCAAGAAGCTCGTCGAGATCGCTCGTGTTCTGCACGAGGAGGGCTACATCGAGGGCTACGATGTCGAGGACACCGTTCCCCAGAAGACTCTGCACATCACGCTTAAGTATGGTCCCAAGAAGGCTAAGGTCATCAACGGCATCCGCCGCATTTCCAAGCCGGGCCTGCGTAAGTACACCGGCGTTGCCGACATGCCCCGCGTCCGCGGTGGCCTTGGTACCGCCATTATTTCCACCAGCCATGGCGTCATGACCGACCGCGATGCTCGCAAGCACAACGTCGGCGGCGAGATCATCGCTTACGTCTGGTAATTCGCTCGGTAGGTAGAAGGAAAGGAGATCACCGTGTCTCGTATCGGTAATAAGCCTGTCCAGATTCCCGCCGGAGTCGAAGTGGCAGTCAACGGCAACAACGTTGTCGTCAAGGGCCCCAAGGGCCAGCTCGAGCTCGATGTCTTTGAGAAGCTCGCTATCAACGTCGAGGACAACGTCCTCACCGTTTCCCGTCCCGACGACGAGCGTGAGACCCGTGCCCGCCACGGCCTCACCCGTGCCCTCATCCACAACATGGTTGTTGGCGTTTCCGAGGGCTTCGAGAAGAAGCTCGAGCTCGCCGGCGTCGGTTACCGCGTGCAGCAGAAGGGCAAGAACCTCGAGTTCTCCCTGGGCTTCTCGCACCCCGTGATCGTCGAGGCTCCCGAGGGCATCACCTTCGAGGTTCCCGACAACACCCACGTGAACGTCAAGGGTATCAACAAGCAGCAGGTGGGTCAGATTGCCGCTGAGATCCGCGGCCATCGTCCTCCCGAGCCTTACAAGGGCAAGGGTATCCACTACGTTGGCGAGCACATCCGCCGCAAGCTGGGTAAGGCCGCCAAGTAGTCGTAACCGACTCACTCGCATAAGACCAGCACCCCGTCAGGTGCTGGCAAGATCAACCTTTTTAGGAGTTTACGTATGAACAAGCATAAGGCGAAGCTGGAAGGCCTCAAGCGTCGTCAGCGTCGTGTTCGCGGCAAGGTCTCGGGTACCTCCGAGCGTCCGCGTCTTCGCGTGACCCGTACTAACGCCAACATCTATGCCCAGATCATCGACGACAGCAAGGGCTCCAGCCTGACGCTCGTCTCCGCCTCGACCCTCGAGGCCGAGTTCAAGGGCACCCACACCTCGAACAAGGAGGCTGCGGAGAAGGTCGGTCAGCTCGTTGGCAAGCGCGCCATCGAGGCCGGCATCACCAAGGTCGCCTTCGATCGCGGTGGCCGTATCTACCATGGCCGCGTCAAGGCCCTCGCCGACGGTGCTCGTGCCGCCGGTCTCGAGTTCTAGGAGGTATGTAGCACATGGCTCGTAATCAGAAGCAGCAGCGCGAGGCCTCCGAGTTCGAGGAGCGCGTCGTTTACATCAACCGCGTGTCGAAGACCGTCAAGGGTGGTCGTCGCATGAGCCTCGTCGCTCTCGTCGTCGTTGGCGACGGCAAGGGCAACGTCGGCGTTGGCATGGGCAAGTCCGCTGAGGTGCCCATGGCCATCTCCAAGGCATCTCTCGATGCCAAGAAGAACATGTTCCACGTGCCGGTGACCGAGCAGGGCACCATCCCGCACGAGGTTCTCGGCCACTTTGGTGCCGGCCGCATCATCATCAAGCCCGCTGTCGAGGGTACCGGCGTTATCGCCGGCGGCGCTGTGCGTCCCCTCTTCGAGCTTGCTGGCATCAAGAACGTCCTGTCCAAGTCCCTCGGTACCGACAACGGCCTCAACATCATCAAGGCTGCCGTCGAGGGCCTCAAGGAGCTCTCCAGCCCTGAGGACGTCGCGGCTCGCCGTGGCCTGACGGTCTCCGAGATGTTCGTCGGTAAGGAGAACTAAGCATGGCTGACACCATCAAGATCAAGCAGGTCCGCAGCACCAACGGTTGCAAGCAGGACCAGGTCCGTACTGTCCGTGCCCTCGGTCTCCACAGGATCCGCGAGGTTCGCGAGATTGCTGACAACGAGTCCGTCCGCGGCATGATCTTCAAGGTCAAGCACCTTGTCGAGATTGTAGAGGAGTAGCAAATGCAGCTTCACGATCTTACTCCCGCGCCCGGTTCCACTAAGAACCGCAAGCGCGTCGGCCGTGGCAATTCTTCGGGTCACGGCACCACTTCTGGCCGCGGCCAGAAGGGCCAGGGTTCCCGCTCTGGCGGCACCAAGGGTGCCGGCTTCGAGGGTGGCCAGACTCCGCTGGCCATGCGCCTGCCCAAGCTTCCGGGCTTCCGCAACCCCCGTCGTATCGAGTACACCGCTGTCAACGTCGAGCGTCTTGAGCGTAAGTTCGAGGACGGCGCTGTGATCGACGGTGCCGCTCTTAAGGCCGCTCGCATCACCAAGAGCGAGTTCGAGCCCGTCAAGGTGCTCGGCAATGGTGAGCTCACCAAGAAGTTCACGGTCAAGGTCGACAAGGTCAGCGCTTCTGCGCAGGCCAAGATCGAGGCCGCCGGCGGAAAGGTCGAGCTGCCGTGCTAAATGGTCTTAAGAATGCTTTCCGCATCAAAGAACTGCGCGAAAAGATTCTTTTTACCATAGCTATGCTCGTCGTGTACCGCATTGGTGCGCACGTTCCTGTGCCCGGCATTCCCTTCCAGGGGATGCTGGGCCTTTTCTCGACCGGGAGCAACTCGGTCGCCGCAGGTGCTATGGCCCTCCTGAATCTTTTCTCTGGTGGCGCGTTGAGCTATGTCTCGGTGTTCTCTTTGGGCATCATGCCGTACATCACGAGCTCGATTATCCTCCAGATGCTCCAGGCCGTCGTGCCTTCCCTGCATGAGCTTGCCCGCGAGGGCGAGGTCGGTCAGACCAAGATTACGCAGTATTCGCGTTACCTCACCTTGGCTCTGGCTATCCTCAACTCCGTGGGTTACCTCTTCCTCTTTAAGAGCTTCGGCATTAGCTTCAACGGTGCCGGTGCTCCCGAGATCATCTTTGACCTCATGATCGTCGGTACGCTCACCGCGGGCGCCATGCTGATCATGTGGATTGGTGAGCTCATCACCCAGCGCGGTATCGGCAATGGCATGTCGCTGATCATCTTCGCGAACATCATGGCCGGTCTTCCGCAGGCGATCTTCTCCAGCACCGAGGGTAACGCCGGTGGCATCATCACCATGGTGATCATCTGCGCCATCATCCTGCTGGTTATCCCGCTGATCGTTTTCCTTGAGCGCGGCCAGCGCCGCATCCCGGTCTCCTACGCTAAGCGCGTCGTGGGCCGTCGCATGATGGGTGGCCAGACCACCTACCTGCCCATCAAGGTCAACACCGCGGGTGTCGTGCCGATCATCTTCGCTTCGGCGCTGCTGTACTTCCCGGCTCAGATTGCCGTGTTCTTCCCCGGCATCGGCTGGATTCAGGCAGTTGCCTCCGCGCTTTCGACCGGTTGGCTCAACTGGGTGCTTAACGTTGTCCTCATCGTGTTCTTCGCGTACTTCTACACCTCCATGGTGTTCAACCCCGATGACACGGCCGACAACCTTAAGAAGCAGGGCGGCTTTATTCCGGGCGTCCGTCCGGGTAGGGCTACCGCGGCCTACATCAAGAACGCGCTCAACAAGATCACGCTTCCCAGCGCTGTCTTTTTGGCGCTCATCGCCATCGTGCCTTCGATCATCTTCTCTTTCACGGGTAACCATCTGATTCAGGCATTTGGCGGCACGTCCATCCTCATCATGGTCGGCGTCGTGCTCGACACGGTCGATAAGCTCGAAGGCCAGATCAAGATGTATGATTACGATGGATTCTTTAAATAGGCTAGAGGAGGATTGCTCATGAACCTCGTATTGCTCGGAGCTCCGGGTGCCGGTAAGGGCACCGTCGCACAGGAGCTCGTCGCCGAGTTTGGCGTCGCCCATATTTCCACGGGCGACTTGCTGCGTGCTGCCGTCAAGGGTGGCACCGAGCTTGGTATTCAGGCTAAGAAGTACATGGACGCTGGCGAGCTCGTTCCCGACCAGCTCGTGATCGACCTTGTCAAGGAGCGCCTTGCCGCCGATGACGCCCAACAGGGCTTCATCCTCGACGGCTTCCCGCGCAACACCGCCCAGGCTGTGACGCTCGATTCCGAGCTTTCCGCCATGGGTCGCGAGATCGACTGTGCCCTTCTGGTCGATGTAGCCCCCGAGGTCATTATCGATCGTCTGTCTTCGCGTCGCACCTGCCGCGCCTGCGGTTACACCGGCACCGCTGCCGATGCTACCTGCCCCAAGTGCGCCGGCGAGATGTATCAGCGCGACGACGACAAGCCCGAGACCATCAAGAACCGTCTCGACGTCTACGAGAAGTCCACGAGCCCGCTCGTCGACTACTATCGTGGTCAGGGTCTGCTCAAGTCGGTCAACGGTGACCAGGCTCGCGAGACCGTGTACGGGGATGTCAAAGAGGCTCTCGGTCTATGATCAAGATTAAGTCTGCAACGCAAATCGAGCAGATGAAGAAGGCAGGAGCGCTATCTAAGATGGCGCTCCGCCACGTTGGAGCCATGGTGCGCCCCGGCGTTTCGACTTTTGAGCTCGATCAGCTCGCGGAGCAGATTATCCGCATGCATGGTGGCACCCCGGCCTTTAAAGGTTACGGCGGGTTTCCCGGTACCATCTGTGCATCGATTAACGATGCCGTGGTGCATGGTATTCCCAACCCCGACATGATTCTGCGCGATGGCGATATCATCTCCATCGATACGGGAGCCGTTGTCGACGGTTGGGTCGGCGATAACGCTTGGACGTTTTTCGTCGGTACCCCCACGCCCGAGGCCAAGGCCCTGTGCGAGGTTACGCGCGATTGCCTTAAGGCTGCCATCGAGCAGGCTGTTCCCGGTAACCATATCGGGGACGTCGGTTATGCCGTTCAGTCCCTCGCCGAGTCTCACGGTTACGGCGTGCTTCGTGATTATGTGGGCCATGGCATTGGCCGCGTGATGCACGAGGACCCCAACGTTCCTAACTATGGAAAGAAGGGGAGGGGCGTTCGCCTCCAGGCCGGCATGGTCATTGCCATCGAGCCGATGGTTACGATGGGTTCCAACCATGTGAGCACGGGCTCCGACGGTTGGATCGTCACGACCAACGACCACCTGCCCGCCGCGCACTACGAGAACACCGTCGCCATTACCAATGACGGTCCGGTGATTCTGACCACGGATGCCCAAGGTGCTTGGTGTTCGCTCCAAGGCGGAGAAATGTAACAAGTTCCACTTAGTTGTGGAGCCATTACGAAGTTATTACGATGCGTGCATACGTGTTGTAGAATACTCAATCGCTGTCGTTTTCTAGAGAAAGATGATTGCTTGTGAAGAAGGAAGACGCAATTGAGCTCGAGGGTACGGTAAAGGAACCGCTGCCCAATGCCATGTTTAAGGTCGAGCTCGAGAACGGTCATTCGGTTCTGTGCAACATTTCTGGCAAGATCCGAATGAATTACATCCGTATTCTCCCCGGTGACAGGGTTGTCGTGGAGCTTTCCCCGTACGACCTGACCCGCGGCCGCATCACCTATCGCTACAAATAGCGGCACGCATACACGCACTCCATTTCCGACTGCAGGCTTAGCTCAACCTACGGTCGGATTGTGTGTGAAGACCAGCCATAGTTTTAAACGCCTGCGGCTGGGCGAGTAGATAGTAGGGAAGTAGTTTGAGCGCTACCGAAAGGAAGAACGATGAAGGTACGTCCTTCGGTCAAGAAGATGTGCGATAAGTGCAAAATCATTAGGCGCCATGGCAAGGTCCTCGTCATTTGCGAGAACCCCCGTCATAAGCAGCGTCAGGGTTAAGAGAGGAGACTACGTTGGCCCGTATTAATGGTGTCGACCTCCCGCGTGAGAAGCGCGTTGAGATCGGTCTGACCTACATTTACGGCATCGGCCGCACCACTGCGACGAAGATTTGCGTCGAGTGCAACGTTAACGTGGATACGCGCGTTAAGGACCTCACCGAAGATGAGGTTAACGCCATCCGCGATTATATCGATAAGAACCAGATCATGGTTGAGGGCGACCTCCGCCGTGAGCGCAACCAGAACGTCAAGCGCCTTATGGACATCGGCTGCAACCGCGGCCTTCGTCACCGCAAGGGCCTCCCGGTCCGCGGTCAGCGCACCCACACTAACGCTCGTACCCGCAAGGGCCCGAAGCGTCAGATCGGTGCTAAGAAGAAGAAATAAGGAGCGCTAGATAGATGGCTACTGCTAAGAAGAACGTTCGCGCTGCCCGTCTGAAGCGCGCGGACCGTAAGAACATTTCCGTGGGCCAGGCTCACATTCGTTCTACGTTCAACAACACGATCGTTTCGATCACCGATCCCCAGGGCAACGTCATTTCCTGGAAGTCGGCTGGCCAGGTGGGCTTCAAGGGCTCCCGTAAGTCCACGCCGTTCGCTGCCCAGATGGCTGCCGAGGCTGCTGCCAAGCAGGCCATGGAGCACGGTATGAAGAAGGTTTCCGTCTTCGTCAAGGGCCCCGGCTCCGGTCGTGAGACCGCCATCCGCTCCCTCCAGGCTGCTGGCCTCGAGGTCTCGAGCATCCAGGACAAGACCCCCATTCCGCACAACGGCTGCCGCCCCAAGAAGCGTCGCCGCGTGTAACTGAAAGGATCGTATCAATATGGCAATCGACAGGACTCCTGTTCTTAAGCGCTGCCGTCAGCTCGGGATCGATCCCGCTGAGCTCGGTTACAGCAGCAAGAAGGAATCTATCCGTCAGCCCAAGCGCCGTCGCAAGGAATCTGAGTACGGCATGCAGCTGCGCGAGAAGCAGAAGGTCAAGTTCATCTATGGCGTTCTGGAGAAGCAGTTCCACGGCTACTTCAACAAGGCCCGCAAGATGAACGGCGTCACCGGTGAGAACCTCATGATCATCCTTGAGTCTCGCCTCGACAACGTCGTCTTCCGTCTTGGCTTCGCCCGCACCCGCAAAGAGGCTCGTCAGTCCGTCCGTCATGGTCACTTCACCGTGAACGGCAAGCGCGTGGACATCCCGTCCTACCGCGTCAAGGCCGGCGACGTCGTCGCTGTCGGCGAGAAGTTCCGTGACCTCCTCCCCATCAAGGAGGCCCTGATTTCCTCCGAGCGCTTTGAGGTTCCTGGCTGGCTCGAGGTCGATATCGAGAAGCTGTCTGGTAACGTGCTCGCTCTGCCGACGCGTGAGCAGATCAGCGGTGATATCAACGAGCAGCTCATCGTCGAGCTCTACTCTAAGTAGTCCATCCGGGCTGCTGAGGCTGGAGGTAATACATGTCAGAATTCATTAGGCCTCAGGTTCAGGTCGAAGAGATCAACGAGACGTCTGCTCGTGTCTCCGTTGAGCCGCTCGAGCGTGGCTACGGCGATACGCTGGGTAACTCCCTTCGTCGCGTTCTTCTGTCCTCGCTCGAGGGTGCCGCTGTCGAGGCTATTCAGATCGATGGTGCGCAGCACGAGTTCATGACCATCCCTAACATGGTCGAGGATGTCACCGACATCGTCCTGAATGTCAAGGGTCTTGTCTTCAGGGCTCTCGGCACGACCGACGAGGCGACCGCCACCATCTCGGTTGACGGCCCCTGCGAGGTCACCGGTGCGGACTTCTTTATTCCGTCCGAGTTTGAGCTGGTCAACCCCGAGCAGCACATCGCTACGCTCACCGAGGGTGGCCATCTCACCATGAGCATGCGCATCGGCTATGGCCGCGGCTATGTTTCTGGCGAGGCCAACAAGCGCGATAACGATCCCATCGGTGTGATCCATGTCGACTCGCTGTACTCGCCGGTTTCCCGTTGCGCCAAGCTCGTTGAGGCTTGTCGTGTCGGTCAGCACACCGACTACGACCGCCTTGTCCTCGAGATCGAGACCAACGGCTCCATCGCCCCGCGCGACGCCGTGGTCCAGGCTGCCAATATCATCAACCAGCATATGGCTGCCTTTATGAACCTTGCCGAGACCCCCGAGGTCGAGGAGGAGGCTTCGATCTTCGCTCCCGAGGTCACCAACGACAACGCCGAGCTGGACAAGCAGATCGAGGATCTGGACCTTTCCGTCCGTTCCTACAACTGCCTTAAGCGCGCCAGCATTCACTCGGTCCGTCAGCTCGTTGAGTTCTCGGAGAACGATCTGCTCAACATCCGTAACTTCGGTGTTAAGTCGATCGAGGAAGTGAAGGACAAGCTTGAGTCCATGGGCCTGAGCCTGAAGGCTTAATGCTTCGCATATTTGAGGAGAAACTAGACCATGCGTCACAACGTTAAGAAGGGCCTGAAGCTCGGCACCGATGCGAGCCACACCAAGGCCATGAAGAAGAGCCTTGCTAAGGCCCTCTTCGAGAACGACCGCATCAAGACCACCGAGACCCGCGCTAAGGCGCTGCGTTCGGTCGTCGACCCGATCATCACTTGGGCCAAGAAGGGCGACCTGCACTCTCGTCGTCTGGCTATCGCCAAGCTCGGCGATAAGCAGCTCGTTGCCGAGATCTTCGACAAGGCTGCCCAGGGCATGTGGCAGGACCGCAACGGCGGTTACACCCGCATCATGAAGCTCGGTAACCGTAAGGGCGACAACGCTCCCATCGTTATCATGGAGCTCGTCACCGAGCCTTGCACGCCTAAGGCCAAGAAGGCTGCTCCGGCCCCCAAGAAGGCCGCTGCTCCCAAGAAGGTCGAGGCTGTCGAGGAGGCTCCTGCTGAGGAGACCGCTGAGTAGACATTCCGTCTGCATAGGCTATATTCGAGGGGTACGTTCGCGTACCCCTCTTTTTTTGTCGCGATACCGTTACTTGTTTGTTGGGAGCGCCCATGACTGCGCCGTCTGATTTCAATTCGATTTCCGAGCTTGACGCCACGCTCGTATTTCGCGTGGCCTATGATGGCTCGTCGTATAGCGGATTTGCCGAGCAGCCGGGCCAGACGACCGTTGCGGGCGAGTTGCGCCGCGCTATCGAGACGCTGCTGCGCCGCCCAATTGATCTGACGTGTGCGGGGCGTACCGATGCCGGTGTGCATGCGGTAGCGCAGTATATTAGCGTGCCCGTAACGGACGCTGAGCTCGCCCTTACGCGCCGTAGGTGGCTGCGGGCTATGGATGCCCTGCTGCCTAAAGATATCGCCATAAACGAGGTCTACAGGGCCCGTAAGGGCTTTTCTGCACGCTTTGACGCGCGTTCCCGTACGTATACGTACCGTATTGCCGATCGCGATGCGCGCCCCGTGCTGTCCCGTGGTGCCGTGTGGTGGCATCGCTATCCCTTGGACGTCGAGGCCATGTCTGCGGCCTGTCCCGCGCTTTTGGGTGAGCAGGACTTTAAGAGCTTTTGCAAGGTCGCCTCTGCCGTGGGCAAGCCCACGCACCGCTGCGTGATGCGTGCCGAGTTTGGCCACGAGGTCGCTTTTGGCGAGGATATCCTGACGTTTACCATCGAGGGCAACGCATTTTTACATTCGATGGTGCGCACTATTGTGGGCACGCTCGTGGAGATTGGCATGCATCGCCGCGATCCCCAGTGGATGCGCGAGGTCATTGATGCCTGCGACCGTACCGCTGCGGGTCCCACGGCGCCTGCCTGCGGCCTTACGTTTATGGGCGTGGATTACGATCCCGCCGAGCTTGTCGTGCTCGACTAGGGGAGGGCTCGACGCGTCCGTACCTGGCACATACTATGTGTGAGCTGCGCGTGTGCAACATCTGTTCTTGGCGTGCAATACAACCGGTGTCTCATTGCTTTTATTGCCGGGGTGTACCATGAACCACGATTTAATTCATTGCTGTCGAGAGGACGGATAACTTGGTTCGACGTGGCTCGCATCCGCGACTTTCGGTGATCCTTGTGGTAGAAGGTTCGCCCAGCTATGCGATGCGTGCGCTCGAGAGTATCCAGAACCAAGACCTCTACGATTTGCAGATTGTCGTTGTCTGCCGCGATGCTGCGCCCGGTGTGCGCCATTCGCTTCAAGTTGCTGCCGATAGGGACATCCATATTGATTTGATTGACGTCGAGGACGCGAAGCGCGGCGCTTGTCTTCGTGCCGGTTTTGATGCCTCGCGCGGCTCTCACATCATCGCCATGAACGCCGATGAGTGGTTTGCTCCGCAGGCCCTTTCCAAGATGGTCGATATCGCGTGCGATACTGCGGCAGACATTGTGCTCCCCTCGGTGTCGCTCGATCGATACGATGCGCATCGCGAGCGTCATTCGCGCGTCTTGGATGCTACTCATATTTCCATTGATAGCAAATCTTCGATGGTGGCCGGGCTGCCTCAGTTGATTTTAGGCGGCCTAGTCGCTCAGACCTCTGGCGTGATGTACAGCCGCTCGCTGTTTGAGGCATGCCTGTCGCGCGGCAAGGCGTACCGTACGGTTGAGTTTATGGCTTATGCGCTCTCGCAGGCACGATTCGTGTCCGGCTGCGGCGACGCTTGTTTCCACGCGGTGGCACCTAAGCTTACAGATGCCTTTGATCCCACCATGTATGCCAGGATATCCGATGACACTCGAGCGCTCGACGAGCTTGCGGACTCACTCTCGGAAGCAGATAGCGGTGGTCGGCTCAAGCTGGCAAGCCAAAAGTTCTACTTTGCCGGACTGGTCGCCTGCATCGAGAATTTGTGTCTGAGCCCGCATGGGGTGTCGTCAATTGAGCGTTCCGCCCGCATGCGTGATATGCTCGAGGCGCCTCGAACCCGTCAGATGGTCGCCGCGCTCAAGGACAACCATCGGGGACTCGGTCTGTTGTTTGGGCCGATCGCCAGCGCCAAGCCCACGCGCTGCGTGATGTGTACGCATCTGGCAGCTTTTCTTAACCGGACGGGTGCAAAAACCGCCTAAACGGCTCATTTCGAAACAAATTTGCATAGAATTGTTTCGAAATGCGTTCTTATACACAAAAGCCTTCAAATAGCGTTAAACTATTCAATCACTGATTGATTGTCTCCGCCATCTTTTGGAGAGAGGGTTTGTATGGCTAAAAAACGCAATGGGCGCCAGGATGCCATTAGAGATATTGTGCGCAATAAGGACGTCCGCACGCAGCGCGTGCTGGTTGATGAGCTCCGCGCTATGGGCTTTGATTGCACGCAGGCGACTGTCTCTCGCGATATTGCCGATATGGGGCTGCGTAAGCTCCCTGAGGGCATCTATGTTCTGGCAGAGGACCTGCACCTGCAGCGTATGGTTTCCGAGCTCGTAACGGGCGTTCTGCGCACCGATAATCTGGTTATGATTAAGGCTCAGCCTGGCACGGCTTCCGGCATCGCCGCCGCCGTTGATGCGGCAGAGCTGCCCGATGTGCTTGGCTCGCTTGCCGGCAACGATACGATTTTGGTTATTGCCCAGACGGCCGAGGACGGCGAGCGTCTTGAGGCGCTGATCAATAAGCTGAGCAATTCTCGCAAGTAGGCGTGCGGGTCGTGCGCTCGGCACCGTGCGCGCTGACATAGTGGCTTGTAAGGGGTATCGACGTTGGTCGGTGCCCCCCTTTTTTGTCTGCCGGTATAAAGACCGCCCATCAGGTCGCATTAAACTAAAAAGGCCCCCGAGCAGTTTAATAAGCTGCTCGGGGGCCTTGTTGCTTATGGCCGGATGATTTCTAGCCGACCGTATCGTCAGGCGTGGGCGAGGGGTCGGGAGTGGGCGTAGGCGTAGGCGTGCCGCCATCGCCGCCGGTCGAACCACCAGTGGAGCCACCCGTCGAGCCACCGGTCGTACCGGTGCCGCCGGTGGTGTCGCCGCCCGTGGTCTCGGTGGTCGTGGTCGTCGTTGTCGTCGTTGCGGTGGTTTCCTCTTCGTCCTCGTTCTCGTCCTTGTCGTCGTTCTCCGTCTTCTTGGTGTTGTTGGTGCCGTAGAACTTCCAGACGCTGTTGTTCTTGTAGGTGGGCGCCGTTCCGGTCGCAAACTCCTCGCGCTCGGTACCGGTCAGAACGGTGTTCATAAACCGCTTAAAGACAGGCAGGTTGGTGCTGTCGCCCAGCAGGTCTGTGCCGTATTTTTGGATAGGGATCTCGCCCGCGGAATAGCCGGTCCACAGGGCGCACGCCAGCTGCGGGGTATAGCCGCAGAACCACAGGTTGGTGGTGTTGTCGGTGGTGCCCGTCTTGCCGGCATAGGGCTGGTTGACGCTCAGGGCACCGGCAGCACCCGTACCGCCGCCCTGCATGACGCCGGACAGAACATCGGTGACCGCGGCGGCCTCGCCCTCGGTAAGCACCTGTGAGGGATTGTCGGTGTGCTGGTACAGCACCGAACCGGTACGAGAGTCAATCTCGGTGATGGCGATCGGCTGGCGATAGTAGCCGCCGTTGGCAAACGTCGCGTAGGCGGCGGCCATCTCGAGCGGCGAGATCGAGCCGGTGCCGAGCGTCATGACGGGAA
>USGN01000013.1 GCA_900554255.1 uncultured Collinsella sp.
TTGAGATCTATGTAGAGATGGCTGAGGTTTGGGTCCGAGGGTGCCTGGGGCTGCCTTGCGGAAAGCTCGTCCCGTTTTGAGCGTGGATTCCGGGCCGCGGTTTCCGTCTGAAGGCTCAACCGGAAACCGTATCCCGTTTTGAGAGCTGATACCGGGTCGCAGTTTCCGCTAGCGGGCCCAACCGGAAACTGCGACCCGGTTTTCGGCAAAATAACGGGATGCCCTTTCCGCAGGCGCGCTCAATAGCTCAATATTTCGAGTCACCTTTAGCTAACATTTGCGCAGCTCAACGGCCCCACCTGCGCGTTTTTTAGTAAACCTTGGCATACTCGGCGAACGGTATGAAGATGCCGGCCAGAGGGTATTGCAAACGGTCGCTCCCGTGGTATGTTTTTGCCCGAATCAAACCGGCGCGCATCGCCTGTAGCGTCGGTCAACAGAGAGGAAACTACCATGGCTCATCCCGTAATTGATGCCGACGAGTGCATCGCTTGTGGCGTTTGCGTCGACTCCTGCCCCGCTGGCGTTCTGGAGCTCCAGGACGTCGCTACCGTTGCTGACGAGGACTCCTGCGTCGCCTGTGGCGCTTGCCAGGACGCTTGCCCCGCTGGCGCGATCACCGAGATCGTCGAGGAGTAACAACTCCCCACCTGCACACTCAAAAGTACACCGTGCACAAAAAAGGAGGCCTCCGCATCGCCGCGGAGGCCTCCTTTTGCATTCGTGGGCAGCTAATTGGGGACGGTGTCGGGCTAGGACAAATCATCCTCGTAGGGCATTAAATCGGCTAGGTAGCCTTTCTCCTTGAGCATCGCCTCGATCTCGTCGAGGGTCTGTTCGTCCTCCGCCGCAATGCGATGGAAGTGATAGCCGCTCGTCACCGTTAGCAGCGGAAAGCTCTTGCCGCTCTCGATATCGCGCAGATAGCGCTCGACATCGCGGCGGTTGCGGATGTCCAGGTCGGCCGTGATCTTGCCGTACACACGATGGTTGACGATCACGTTGAGCACGGCGCCACCCGCGTCGACGATACTCGTGAGCTCGTCGCCCGCCTGCTCCACACTGTGGCGCACCTTAACAAGACGCGTGGGCACGGCGGGGCTACTCGCGGCCTCCTGCAGCACGTAGCCGCGATTGGTCGCCACGATATCGTGCCCATCGGCGCGCAGCAGGGCGATGTCTTGCACGACAATCTGGCGGCTCACACCCACCTCGCGGGCAAGCGTGCTGCCCGATACGGGCCCCTTGGCCCCCTCGAGCACGGCCATGATGGCACGGCGACGCTCGCGGGCGTCCATTATTTACCGTCCAGCAGACGCAGGTGCTTAAGCGAGAGGTCGAGGATCGGCGCGGAGTGCGTCAGGGCGCCCGAGCTAATGTAGTCGACGCCCAGATCAGCCAGGGCGCGGATATTGCTGGCGTCCACGTTGCCCGAGCACTCGGTCTTGGCGCGACCGGCGATAAGCTCGATAGCGGCGGCCATGTCGTCATGGGTCATGTTGTCGAACATGATGATGTCGGCGCCGGCCTCCACGGCCTCGCGCACCATGTCCAGGTTCTCGCACTCGATCTCGACCGTCGTGGTAAACGATGCATGGGCGCGCGCCATCTCGATCGCACGCGTCACGCCACCGGCGGCATCGATGTGGTTGTCCTTGAGCATGACGGCCGTCGACAGGTTGTAACGGTGGTTGCTGCCGCCGCCGATCTCGACCGCGGCCTTCTCGAAGACGCGCATGCCCGGCGTGGTCTTGCGCGTGTCGACGAGCACGGTCTTGGTTCCCTCGAGCGCCGCGGCCATGCTGTGCGTGTAGGTAGCGATGCCGCTCATGCGCTGCAGGTAGTTGAGCGCCACGCGCTCGCCCGAAAGCAACACGCGCGCATCGCCGCGCACCTGACCCACATGGTCGCCGGCGTGCACCTCGTCGCCATCGGCAACGTCGAGCAGCACCGAGCTCTGCGAATCCAGCAGCTCAAAGGTGCGGGCGAACACATCCAAGCCGGCGATGATGCCATCGGCCTTGGCGATAAGCTCAACGGTAGCGGGACGCGCCGTGGGGCACACGCTCGCCGTGCTCACGTCCTCAAACGTAATGTCCTCGCGCAGAGCCTGCAGAATCAGATCATCGACGACGAGTTTCATGGTAATGGGATTCATGGTCTACTCCTCCACGGTCTGCGTGCTGGCGGCACGGGCCAAATCATCGATTGCCAGGGTGTCGGCGCTCAGGGCGCGATGACGGCCATCGAGCGCGGGCTCGCCCGCCTGCTCCACGGCCAGCGACTCGCCGGTGCGCATACGCCAAGCAGCGCGACGACCCCAGACTAGGGACTCGAGCAGGCTGTTGGAAGCTAGGCGGTTCTTGCCGTGAACGCCGTTGCAAGCCGTCTCGCCCGCGGCATAGAGCTCGGGCATCGAGGTGCGGCCATCCTTGTCGACCCACACGCCGCCCATAAAGTAGTGCTGCGTGGGCGTAACGGGAATGGGCTCATCCAGGATGTCGCGACCGTCCTCAAGGCAGCGCGCGCGGATGTTGGCGAAATGCCCGGTCACCACGTCGCGCTCGACGGGGGCAAAGCTCAGCCACTCGTGCTCGGTGCCGTCCTGCTTCATCTGCTCGCGAATAGCGGCGGCGACTACGTCGCGCGGCTGCAGCTCGTCGGTAAAGCGCTCGCCGGCAGCGTTGAGCAGAATCGCGCCCTCGCCGCGGCAGCTCTCGCTGATCAGGAAGGTGCGGCCCGGCTGCGGCGAGAACAGTCCCGTGGGGTGGATCTGCACGTAGTCCAGGTGCTCCATCTTAATGCCATGCTCCTGAGCGATGTAGCAGGCATCGCCCGTGAGCTGCGGATAGTTGGTCGAGTGGTCGTATACGCCGCCGATGCCGCCCGTTGCCCACAGCGTGTGGCGGGCATGGATCTTAAACGGCTTACCGGCACGCACGCCCTCGGCGGCATTTGCCAGCTCGTCGGCGGGGCGAGCTGAATCGTCCTCGTCCACGGCAACGGCGACGACGCCGGTGCACACCGTGGCGCCGTCACGCTCGCCCGTTAGAATGTCGGTCATGGCCACGTGCTCCAAAATCTGCACGTTATCCAGCTTGCGGACAGCCTGGAGCAGCTTGGTCGTAATTTCCTTGCCCGTAATATCGGCATGGAAGGCGATGCGCGGGCGGCTGTGCGCGCCCTCGCGGGTAAAGTCGAGGCTGCCGTCGGCCTTCCGCTCAAAGTCCACGCCCATGGCCAGCAGGTCGTTGATGACCGAGCGGCTCGAGCGGATCATGATGTCGACGCTCTCGCGGCGGTTCTCGTAGTGGCCGTCGTGCATGGTGTCCTCAAAGAAGGCATCGTAGTCAGAACCCTCGGGCAGTACGCAGATGCCGCCCTGCGCGAGCATCGAATCGCACTCGTCGACCGCGCCCTTGGAAAGCATGATCACGCGCGTGCTCGTCGGCAGATTGAGGGCCGCGTACAGGCCCGCCACGCCGCAACCGGCAATGACGACGTCACACTCCATATCGGGGTATTGTTTGGTTTCCACAGGAATCCTCTCCCTTGTAATGTGGCATAAGGGACTGCCCCTCATGTCACATTGTTCTAGCGCGCTGCGTACTCGAGCATACGGTCGAGCGTGAGCTTGGCCTGGTCTGCCGCCTCGTCCGAGACGCCGATCTGCACCTCGCCCTCGCCCGTCTCCAGGCAGCGCACGAGCTTTTCGAGCGTGATGAGGTCCATGTTGACGCAGGTGGGCTGCACCGCGGGGAAGTAGAACTTCTTGCCGGTGCCCTGGCAGCGGCGCTCGAGCTCGTAGAGCACGCCGCGAACCGTCACGATAATGAACTCGCTCGCGTCGGACTCCTCGGCATACTTGATGATGCCGGCGGTGGAGCCGATGTAGTCGGCCTCGGCCAGGACGTCGGCCTTGCACTCGGGGTGCGCCAGCACGAGCGCGTCGGGGTGTGCCTCCTGCGCCTCGACGATCTGCTCGACGGTGATGATGTGATGGCGCGGGCAGTAGCCGTTGTTGAGGATGACGTGCTTTTGCGGCACCTGCTCGGCTACGAAGCGGCCCAAGTTTTGGTCGGGAATGAACAGGATATGCTGCTGCGGCAGCTCGGACACGATCTTAACGGCGTTGGAGCTGGTGACGCACACGTCGCTCCAGCTCTTGATCTCGACCGTGGAGTTGACGTAGCAGACCACGGCAAGGTCGTCACCGTACTCGGCGCGCGCTGCATCGACTGTCTCGCGCTTGACCATGTGCGCCATGGGGCAGTCCGCGCCCGGCTCGGGCAGCAGCACGGTCTTAGTGGGATTGAGCAGTTTGGCGCTCTCGCCCATAAACTCCACGCCGCACAGCACGATAGTCTGCTGCGGCAGGCTCTTGGCGAGCTTTGCCAGGTAGAAGCTGTCGCCGACGTAATCAGCCACGGCCTGCACCTCGGGCGCCACGTAATAGTGCGCCAGGATCACCGCGTCACGTTGGGTTTTTAGCTGCTGAATGGCCTCGACGAGCTCTGCGGGCACCAGTGCCGCGCGCTCCGTTGCCGTCGTTGCCGATGCCAGGCCGGCCGCGATATCGCGTGCAAGCTCCGACGCATCCATGTTCGCGCTCTGTGCCATCAAGGCCCCTCTCTTTTGGCGAATCTTGGGGCTTTAGTATGACACCTAGGTTTACAGCTGACAAGACAGCTGTAAACCTAGGTGTAAAGTTGAAATAAAAATTCAATCATGCGGCAAGTCCATTTTCGAACTGGCAAGCTGAGGATAGCCGGGCTTTCGATAGCGCAGGAGGCATCTTTCGCCACCGCAACACCGCTTGGCGCGAGCTGCACGCCGTGGGGCGCAAACGGTCCGCACCCCCGCAAGCGGCGCGTGCCCGATGTGGCAAAATCGAACTACTTAAGGGGGCCGAATGCTCAAGATTATTGCCTGCGACGATGATGTCGCTTTTCTAGATAGACTGCACCGGATGATCGACCGTTGGTCGACCGAGACGGGCACGGCGGTCGATGTTGCGCTCGTCACGCGCGGCGAGGACCTGCTGGCCCGCCATGCCGCATCGCGCGCCGACATCATCTTGCTCGATATGATCATGCCGCTCGTCAACGGCATGGACACCGCACGCGAACTGCGCCAGGCCGACACCGCCGTGCGCCTGGTGTTCCTCACCTCGTCGCCCGAGTTCGCGCTGGAATCCTACGAGGTCCGCGCCTTCGACTATCTGCTCAAGCCCGTGACTTACGAACGCCTGGCGCGATTACTCGACGAGCTTTCGAGCATGCGCCCGGCGGCAACCGACGAGCTCGTGATCAAAACTTCCTTTGGCTACCACGCCTTGCGCCTGTCCGACATCGAATATGCCGAGGCGCGCAACAAGCACGTGGTCTTCCACCTGCGCGACGGACGCGATATCGAGGCACTCGAGTCGTTCCGCAGCGTCGAGGACCGCTTGGAGCAAAACGCGGTCTTCTTTAAATGCCACCGCAGCTACCAGGTCAACCTGCGCAATATCGATCACTTTGACCGCACGGACATCGTCATGCGCTCGGGCGCGTGCATCCCGCTTTCGCGCAGCTGCAAGCAGGGATTCCAAGACGCCTACTTTGCGGTGCGCTTTGAGGGCGGGAGGCGCTGATGGTCTCCTCGGTCGAAATGATCCTTTGGGCAATCCACCACGCCACGACGCTGCTCTTTGGCGTCTTTGCCTCGGCGGCGCTGTGCGGTGTCGAGATCAACCGGCGTCATGCGCTTGAACTGGTGCTGGTCGGCGTCGTGACCGGCGCTGCCTTTTCGATCGCCAATGCCGTCGGCGGCGAGCTTTTCGCCCGCCAGGTATATCCGCTCGTCGTGCATCTGCCGCTCGTCATCTATTTGTGCGCGCGCTACCGCCTGAGCCCGCTGCTTGCCGTGCTCGGCATTACGAGCGCCTATCTGAGCTGCCAGTTCAGCAATTGGATGGGCATCGCCGCATTTGCCGCAACCGATTCTCAGATCGCGTACTATCTGGCGCGCATCGCGACCACACTCGCCGTCTTTGCCGTCCTGTTGCATTGGGCCGGCGACATCGGTCCGCGCTTGGCGATTAAAAGCACCACCGAGCTGAGCATCCTTTTAATCCTACCGCTCGTCTATTACGTCTTTGACTATGCCACCAACGTCTATACCACGCTGTTCCACTCGGGCTCGGTGGTGACGGTTGAGTTTTTGGCATTTGCGCTCTGTGCCTTCTATCTTATGTTTCTTGCCGTTTACCTACGCGAATACGAAGAAAAAGAAGCTGCCGAGCGTGAACGCTGGATGCTCGAGACACGCGACAGCGCCGCCATCAAAGAGCTCGAGGCCTGGCGTCAATCTGGGCGCGAGCTGTCGATTCTTCGCCACGATATGCGCCACTTCCTACGCGGCCTGGCCGCTTTAATTGAGGAGGGCCACACCGACGAGGCGCTCAAACGCATCGACGAACTCTGCGAAGCCGGCGACCGCACCGCCGTACGCCGCTTCTGCGCCAACGAGACCGTAAACATCGCGCTTTCGTCGTTTGGCTCGGATATCAGCAAGCGCGGCATTTCCGCCGACTTGCGCGCCGCCGTGCCCCAGAGCGTGCATGTGGCCGATGTCGACCTGTTCAGCGTGCTTTCGAATGCCCTGGAAAACGCCATTGCCGCGGCGAGCACCGCCCCCGAGGGCAAGCGCTTTGTCGATCTTGATCTGCGGTTTGAGGACGGGCAGCTGCTGCTTTCGGTTTCCAACACATTTGGACGGGCGCCGCACATGGTCGACGGCATGCCCGTGGCTCAGCACGCCGGTCACGGCTTTGGCACCAAGAGCATTAAGCTCGCCGTGGAGCGCATGAACGGCAACTGCCAGTTCCGCATTAACGGCGATCGGTTTGAGCTGCGCGTTGTGATGTAAGGGCGCGGACGCGACGGATTTGCGTTCCGCGGGTGCGGCTCGCCCGCTCGGGGTCTTTTGTCGATGCGGGCTCGCTACAGCGGCGCGGCTGCCGGGGTCAGCTGCTTGATGTATGCCCACATGCGCTGCTTGGCGGCCTTGTCGGTGAGCGCCGCCTCAAAACCGTCGAGCGCCAGCACGCGGCGCCCCTGCACATGGGCGACCAGGCCGGGCTTGAGCATGGCGGTGTCGAAGTCATCGATCGCCACGAGCATATCGGCGTAGGTCTCGCGCATGGCGTCAGCCGCGTTGTTGTCGAGCAGTAGCACCGCCTCGGGGTCCAAAGCCTCAAGCGCCTCACGGAACAGCTCGCACGGCAGAGTCTCGCCCACCGCGACCGCTCCGTCACCCACGCCGGCGACGCTTGCCAGCACGCAAAAATCTTCGGGCGCGTAGCCGATGGCGCCAAGCGCCTTGCGCAACGCCGCGCCATCCGGGCCGGCGGCAAGCTCGCCACCCGAACGCTCGGCCTCGTCCAAATCGCCTTTGACCAGCACGATCGGCGAGCACGCGTTGCCCGCGATACGCACGCCACGACCCGCGAGCGATGCGAGCTCCTGCTCGGTCGCCTGGGCGATGGCTTCTTTTTTCTGGCTTTGTGACGTGGACATGCGCTCTCCAATCGTTTGCGTGCCCACCATTATATAAAAGAGCCGCCCGCGAGTGGTTGCTTTGCGGGCGGCTGGGTATAAGCACGGTCGTACTGAGTTTTACGCGGCCGAGCCGCGTCGCATTATGGAGGTCACCATGGCTGACATTAATCAGATTACCCCCGAGAACTTCGATTCCATCGTTAACGACAGCCTGCCCGTGCTGGTCGATTTTTGGGCACCGTGGTGCGGACCCTGTCGATCCCTCTCGCCCATCGTTGACGAGGTTGCCGATGAGCTGGCGGGCAAGCTTGCCGTTGCCAAATGCAACGTCGACGACAACCAGGATCTGGCCATGAAGTATGGCGTCATGAGCATCCCCACGCTGATTGTGTTTAAGAACGGCGAGGAGATTGACCGCTCGGTTGGCGCTCTGCCCAAGGCGAGGCTGCAGGCGCTGCTGGAGAAGCATCTGTAATACGCTTGTTACTTACCCGCCGTCTATGAGCGCTTTTGCACCGCTCGCCGGACTTCTGGATGCACCGAGTGCAACCACGGATAGTATGGTAGTCACAAACAGCCCCCAGTGAACGGGTGCGGGTCGCACAGACTCGTACCCGTTTTCTTATGCAGCTGCGCACAGAGCGGGCGTAGTAAAATCTGAACCACTGAACTACCCCATAGAAAAGGAGATTTTCCATGCATGATGTTGGAATGAACATGAGCCAGCTTGCCATGAGCGTCAAACAGGTCGACGACACCATCGAGCTCGCTCATGAGTGGAGCCATCAGCTGCTGCATGCGACCGAGAATTTTGACATGGAACGCATCGGCGCCAAGCTCGAGGCAGCCATGGCCGCGCTGCACGAGGCCCATGCCGCACTCGAGGGCTACGAAGAGGCCATCGAGGCCGACCACAACTCCGTCGGATCCGTGAAGCTGGTGTAAAGTGGCCGAACACGAGCATGGCAGCGGGTACGAGCACGAGCATCCGCACGGGGCGGACGGTGATGCGGGCTGCCACTGTAGTGGCTCCGGCTCCGAGCTGGTCCGCTTTTCGGTCACCGCGCCCGACGACCTGCTGCGCCGCTTTGACGAGCAGATCGCGCGCCGCGGTGACGTGGCCAACCGTTCCGAGGCCGTACGCGATCTGATTCGCGCCTCGATCGCCAAAGAGCAGATGCGCACGCCCGATGAGCATGTTATCGGGTCGCTCACCATGATCTACGACCACCATACCGGCGACCTGACGCGCCGTCTGGACGAAGTGCAGCACGACTACACCGACGAGATCGTATCGACCATGCACGTACATCTGGATCACCACAACTGCTTGGAGATCCTGGCGCTCAAGGGTCGCGGCGAGCGCATCTACGAACTGTCCGACCGCCTGCTGGGCCTGCGCGGCGTTAAGCACGGCGAGCTCACGTGCGCCGCCACCAAGCAGAGCCTGGGGCTGTAGCGGGATTTCCCGCAGCGCACCTGCCAAAAAGGGACAGGTTTGTTTTGGCAGGTTTAGCGTTTTACCTACCAAAACAAACCTGTCCTTTTTTGGTCGGTTTTGATGAGGGGTGTCGCATGCGGCATGTGCATATTCATGTGACGGGCATTGTGCAGGGCGTTGGCATGCGGCCGTTTGTGTATCGCGAGGCCATTGCGTATGGCATTTGCGGATGGGTGCTCAATGCGGGCGACGGCGTGCATATCGAGGCGCACGCTTGTGCCGAGGCGGTTGACGGATTTGTCGCCGCGCTTTCTGAGCATGCGCCCGCGGCGGCTCGCGTTGAGCGAGTCGATATTGCGAATTTGGAGCCTGGCGGCTGGAGCACTGCCGATGAGCAGGGCTTTCACATTGTGGCGTCGCAGGACCAGACCGCGCACACGACGCTCGTCTCGCCCGATATCGCCACCTGCGACGATTGCCTGCGCGAGTTGTTCGATCCCGCCGACCGACGCTATCACTACCCCTTTATCAACTGCACCAACTGCGGGCCGCGCTTTACCATCATCCGGTCGCTGCCTTATGACCGAGCGGCTACCTCGATGGACCGTTTCCCCATGTGCCCCGCCTGCGCCGCAGAGTATGCCGATCCACTCGACCGTCGCTTTCACGCACAGCCCGATGCCTGCTTTGATTGCGGGCCGCATATTACGTGGCGTGAGGCTGTGAACGGCGATGCGTGCGGGAATTCGTCCGCGACACCGGCCGTCGGCACCACACGCGAGGCCAGCGACGCCATTATCGACCGCTGTGTTGAGCTGCTGGCCAACGGCGGTATCGTCGCCATCAAGGGACTGGGCGGATTTCACTTGGCATGCGACGCCTCCAACGAGCAGGCGGTGGCCGAGCTGCGCCGCCGCAAACGCCGCAGCAACAAGCCGCTTGCCGTCATGATGCGCAGTCTTGCCGATGCCGGGCGCCTGTGCTATATCGACGATGCTGAACGCGATCTGCTCGCCGGCAGTATCCGCCCCATTGTGCTGCTGCGCCGGTGCACTGTTGGCGAGGGCAACGGCGGTTCCCCCGACATCCTCGCCCTCGCACCATCTGTCGCGCACGACTTGCCCGAGCTCGGCGTCATGCTCCCCTATACACCGCTTCAACATCTGCTGCTTGCAGCTGCCGCGTCGCATGACATGCACGCGCTGGTCATGACCAGCGGAAACCTGAGCGAAGAGCCCATCGAGACCGACGACGCCCTTGCATGGGAGCATCTCGTTGCCGCCGGCATCGCCGACGCGCTGCTCGGCAACGACCGCGCGATCCTGTCGCGCTACGACGACTCCGTGGTACGCGTGGTCGACGGCGACGTCATGCCCGTACGTCGTGCACGCGGATATGCGCCGCAACCGCTGTCGTTGCCGGCGCTCGACGGCGCTCCGTCCTGCGTACTCGCCTGCGGGCCGCAACAAAAGGCCACGATTGCGCTCACGCGTGAAGGGACGAACGGCGAAGCGACCTGTTTTGTGTCGCAGCATATCGGCGATGTTGAAAACGGCGAAACCTTCGATGCCTGGAACGCCGCGCGCACGCGCTTGGAAGATCTCTTTGACTTGGCGCCCGCCGCTTTGGCCTGCGATGTGCACCCCAGCTATCTATCGAGCCAGTGGGCGCGCGAGCAGGCGCGAAAATGCAATCTGCCGCTCGTCGAGGTGCAGCACCATCATGCGCATATCGCGAGCGTAATGGCCGAGGCCATCGCCGCTGGCCAGCTTACAACCGACGCGCGCGTCCTTGGCATCGCCTTTGACGGCACCGGCGCCGGCACCGATGGGACCATTTGGGGCGGCGAGTTTCTTGTTGCCAGCCTTGGCGGCTTTGAGCGCGCCGCGCATTTGCGCACCTGGGCGCTCCCCGGCGGGGCGGCCTCCGTGCGCGACGCCCGCCGCAACGCCTTTGCCCTGCTCAGTGAGCTCGGCCTGCTCGAGCACCCAGGCGCCGCTCGGCTTTTGGACAGCCTCGACGAGCAAACGCGCAGCGTGACAGCCACCATGATCGAGCGCGGCATCAACAGCCCGCGTACCAGCAGCATGGGGCGTCTCTTTGATGCCGCGGCAGCAATTCTAGGCATCTGCGACAAGGCGACCTACGAGGGCGAACCCGCCATCGAGCTTGAGGCTGCCGCCTGGCGCGCGCTCGACAACGAAATCGCCCATTTTCCCGACGACAACGCCGGCTATTTCGCATCTGGCCCATCGTGGCTGGACGGCCCCTATGTTCTGGACCAGAAAGCACTCTTTGAGGCACTTTTGGGAGGAATTGAAGCCGGAGCGCCCGCCGACAGGCTCGCACTCGACTTCCATGTCGCCGTCGCGCGCTCTTCGGCACGAATCGCACGCGAAATCTGCGCGCGCGAAGGCATCGATACCGTCGCACTCTCGGGCGGCGTGTTCATGAACCGACTTTTGCTTCAGCTCCTCACCCGCAAGCTTAAAGACGCAGGCCTTACGGTCTTGATTCCCCAAACCGTGCCCGTTAACGACGGCTGCATCGCCTACGGTCAGGCAGCAGTCGCACGCACTCGCCTCGCACAGGTCGCGCCACAATAGGCTGTTCGGCCAGCCCGCAAGCCGCCGTCTCACAGGTGTAGCGCGTTTGCCCGCAGCGCCCGCGAGCGCTACTATCAACTGATGGATTATTGAGCGCCCGTCCAGCGCAAAGCGTATAAAAGGGGAACAATATGTGCCTTGCCGTTCCCGGTAAAGTAGTCAAACGCGACGACGACCTCAAGGCCACCGTCGACATGATGGGCATCGAGCGCCCCGTGTCGCTGCGACTCGTGCCGACGGCGCAGGTTGGCGACTATATTCTCGTACACGCCGGCTTTGGCATCCAGATTGTCGACGAGCAGGAAGCACAGGAAACGCTCGAGCTTGTTAATGCCATGTCCGAGCTGGTCGAAGAAGACCAGCTGACCACCAACCCGGCGGAGGCTTACTAGTGGCGCCCGAGCAGCCGGCGCGCTCCGGTATCGATTTCTCGGCATTCCGCGATCCCAAGCTGGCTCGCGAGCTCATCGAGCGCATTCATGAGCTTGTCGGCGACCGCACCATCAACCTTATGGAAGTCTGCGGCACGCATACCGTGAGCATCGGGCGCTATGGCTTTCGCTCCATTATGCCGGCCGGGCTCAAGCTGCTGAGCGGCCCGGGCTGCCCCGTCTGCGTCACCGCCAACCGCGACATCGACCACGCAATCGCGCTCGCCAACATAGACGGCGCCATCATCACCACCTTTGGCGACATGATGCGCGTGCCCGGATCATCCACCTCGCTCGCTGCGCAAAAGGCGGCGGGGCGCGATATCCGTATCGTCTATTCCCCGCTCGACGCGCTCGACATTGCCGAGCAAAACCCTGATCGCCCGGTCATTTTTATGGGCGTGGGCTTTGAGACTACGACGCCCACCATCGCCGCCGCCATCTTGGAGGCCGAGGCGCGCGGGCTTTTGAACTTCTCGGTCTATTGCGCCCACAAGGCCACGCCGCCGGCGTTGCGCGCCATCGCCAACGACCCCGAGACCACCATCGACGGCTTTATCCTGCCGGGCCACGTCGCCACCATCACGGGCTTGGCGCCCTTTAGCTTTTTGGTCGACGAATTCAATACCCCGGGCGTGGTCACGGGATTTGAACCGGTCGATATCCTGCAGGGCATCTGCATGCTGGTCCAGATGGTTGTCGAGGACAGGCCGGTGATTGACAACGCCTACCGCCGTGGCGTCAACGCAGACGGCAATCCCGTGGCGCGCCAGCTGGTCGAGCAGGTGTTTGAGCCGTGCGATACCACATGGCGCGGGCTGGGGCTGATTGCCAACTCGGGCCTTTCCATCCGCCCCGAGTTCTCGCGCTTTGATGCCCGCGCTCGCTTTGATGTGCCCGTTGAGGCGACAGTCGAGCCGCACGGGTGCCGCTGCGGCGACGTGCTCCGCGGGGCCATTACGCCGAGCGACTGCCCTCTGTTCGGCCGCGCTTGTACACCCGAGCATCCCATCGGCCCCTGCATGGTGAGTTCCGAGGGCAGCTGTGCAGCATATTTCCGCTACCGAGGCTAATGGGTTCCGCCGCTCTAACGAACGGCGGGCCGGTCGACGCTGCACCTCGCCCATATAATTCCGTCCTCGATTGGAGTTTTCGATATGTCCCGTACTGCCACCGATAGCACTGTCCTGTTGGGCCACGGCTCTGGCGGCCAGATGATGAAACGCATCATCGATGAGGTCTTTTTGGATGCCTTTGGGTCGCCCGAACTGCTCGAGGGCAACGATGCCGGCGTCGCTGCGCTGCCCGCGAGCGGGCGCATCGCCATGTCGACCGACAGCTTTGTAGTCTCGCCGCAGTTCTTCCCCGGCGGCAATATCGGCCGACTCGCCGTGTGTGGAACCGTCAACGACGTCGCGACCTCGGGCGCTAACGTGCGCTACCTCTCATGCGGCTTTATCCTCGAAGAGGGCTATCCCATGGACAAGCTGCGCCAGATTGTGCAGACCATGGCCGAAACGGCACATGAGGCAGGCGTGAAGATTATCACCGGC
>USGN01000014.1 GCA_900554255.1 uncultured Collinsella sp.
TAACCTGTGCATTCTGGGCGTGTTCTTGATCGTGGCGCTCTTTATCGGCCTGCAGCTGCGACCGCTGCTGCTCAACCTTAACCTGCTCTTTGATAAACAGCTCTCCACGACCGGTATGATGATTTGCGAGTCCAACGACCTGCCGCGCCAGCGCTATTCGCTGCGCACGGCCATGCGCGTCATGCTCGATTCGGATTCGTACCGTCGCGAGCTGCTCGATCATGCCGTGGCGTTTGAGCATCGCTACCCGTACTACATCAAGGGCGGTTTTGCCGCCGTGGTAGGCGTGCAGGTCCTGCTCTTTGTACTGTCGACGGTGCTCGATATCGACAATAACGGCAAGATCATCCTGCTCGTTATCTGGATCATTTCGGTTATCGCCATCTGTGGCTGGCTCATCAATATCGAATATATCCGCGCGAGCCTCAATACCCAGATGCGTATCTCGGCGCTTTCGGACGAGGACCTTCGCCGCGAGATGCGCGAGCACACGGCCGCCATCCCTGCCGCCCGTCGCATGTTTGGCCTCAACGCCAGCGAGCGTGGTGCCAAGGGCGGCGAACAGCCTACGAGCCGTCTGCCGCATATCGGTGCGCATCGTAAGGCTCAAGATGCCGATGGCGTTGACAACGTAAACGGAAACGACGGGGACACCACCCCGCTCGGCAAGCACTCCAAAGGAGGTGAGGCATAAATGAAAAACATCCTGCACCTGTTTAAGCGCGATGTCCAAAACGTGTCTCGCTCCGTAATCGGCTTGGTTGTCGTGATGGGTCTCATTATCGTACCGTGCCTGTACGCGTGGTTTAATATCGCTGGCAGCTGGGATCCGTACGGCAACACTGGCAATCTTAAGATCGCCGTGGTCAACACCGATGAGGGTTACGAGAGCGATTTGATCCCCGTCGAGGTTAACGTGGGCGAAAACGTGACCGCCACCCTACGCGGCAACGAGAGCTTCGATTGGGTTGTGCTCAACAATCGCGAAAAGGCTATCGAGGGCGTTAAGTCGGGCGCGTACTATGCTGCCGTCGTTATCCCCAAAACGTTTAGCGCTGACATGATGACGCTTTTCTCGACCGACGTGAAACACGCCGATATCGAGTTTTACGAGAACCAGAAGGCCAACGCCATTGCGCAGATCGTGACCGAGAAGGGTTCGAGTGCCGTTCAGAGCCAGGTTAACGAAACTTTTACCGAGACCATTACGAGCATCGGTCTTAAGACGGTGTCCAGCCTGCTCGATTACATGAGCACCGACCAGGTCAGCAACTTTATCGCCAACCTGTCCTCGACGCTTGGCGATTCGATTGAGGACCTGCGAGACGTTCAGGCAAATGCTTCGTCGCTGGCGGGCATTTTGAGCTCCACGTCCGATTCGCTGACGTCGGCGAGCGGCATGCTCAAGCAGACCGGTGCCGTCGATGAGTCGACAAAGCAGCTCATGGAACATGCCAAAAGCGGCATCGATGATTCCAAAGAAGCGCTTAAGGCGGCAAACGATGCCATCGATGCCGCAATCGATGGAAGCGCGGGTTCGTTCGACAACGTCTCCGCCGAGCTTGCGAAGGCATTCGACGCAGCGAATCAGCATGTTGACCTTACGGTATCTCAGCTCAACGAAGCCGCGGCGGCACTCAATACGCGTGCTGACGATATCGATGCGATGGCCGATCGGCTCCGCAACCTAGCCGACCAGGTGAGTGATGACAAGCTCAAAGACGGCCTCAAGTCCGCTGCGACGTCGCTGGGCAGAATTGCCGTGGAGTACCGCAACAATGCGAAAGACCTGACGGCGACCGCAAAGTCCCTTTCGGACTGCATGGCGGAGGTCAACAACTCGCGTGCCGAGGTCGACCAGGCCATCGCCGATGCCAAGGCGGGTATCTCGGGTGCCAAGACTGACTACGACTCTACGTTTTCGGTCAAGGCCAAGGAGCTCAAGAAGACCATTTCGGGCGTTCTGGATTCCCTGAACGGTATCTCGGGCGACTTGGATAGCGCCGTGAGCGGTCTGACCGACGCTTCTGGTTCGCTCGCTAAGGGTCTCTCCAAGGCTGCAAAGCTCGTCAACAAGGCTTCCGATCAGCTGGGCGAGGCGTCGGACAAGATCAGTGCCTTTAAGGACGAGCTTGATAGCGCTCTGATCTCGGGTGACCTGGCCACAATCAAGACGATGATCGGCAACGACCCCGAGGGTCTGGCCGTGTCGCTTTCCGGTCCCGTCGCGCTCGATCGCAAACCGGTCTATCCGATCCGCAACTACGGCTCGGCCATGGCGCCGTTCTATACGATTTTGTCGCTGTGGGTGGGCTCGATTGTTCTGGCGGCCATGATGAAGGTCTCGGTTGACGATGAGCTTATCAACGAGCTCATTCCCGTGCGCCTGCACGAGATCTACCTGGGCCGTTATCTGTTCTTTGGCGGTCTGGCCTTGCTGCAGGCAACGCTCGTGTGCGCGGGCGACATCCTGTTCTTTGGCATCCAGTGCGACAACCCGTTGCAGTTTGTGCTGGCGGGCTGGGTTGCGAGTCTCGTGTTCTCCAATATCGTCTACACGCTTACGGTTTCGTTTGGCGATATCGGCAAAGCGCTCGCTGTCGTGCTGTTGGTCATGCAGGTCGGCGGTTCGGGCGGCACGTTCCCCATCGAGATGACCGGTCCCGTGTTCCAGGCGATCTACCCGTTCCTGCCGTTTACCCACGGCATCAACGCCATGCACGCCGCCATGGCCGGTGCCTACCATATGGAGTACTGGGTTGAGCTGGGTATTCTGGCGAGCTATCTGATTCCGTCGCTGGCCCTGGGCGTCGTCTTCCGCCGCCCAGTCATCAAAGCCAACGACTGGATTATCGAAAAGCTGGAGTCGACAAAATTGATTTAATACAGCAACGTAAACGCCGTCGGAACATCGAGACCTTCCAACCCGATGCTTTAGCGTAGTGAATTGCACGGGCTGCTTGGTTGTTGTTACAGTAGCGGGGCGTACCGGGGGTCCGGTGCGCCCTGTTTTTATTTGACCATGAGGCGGCACGCAGCCATACGCGTGCGGACACCACGCCCAGATTGAGTGCGAGGATGTTCCATGGCCCAATACGCTGCCAACGAAATCGAAAACATGCCCGATAGCCCTGTTGCTCGCGATGACCTGGGTGCGGGCGGTATTCCCCGGGGCGCCGGCGCACGCTCTCCGCTGTTCTGGAAGGTTCTGCTCCTTTCGGTGGCGGTCATCTGGGGCTACTCCTTTACCACTATGAAGGACGCACTCGGCACCATTCCGGTGTTCGCGCTGCTCTATGTACGTTTTCTGCCCGCAGCGTTGGTCATGTTTGCCGTCTTCCACAAGCGCATCATCGCGCACCTCAACGCTCGCAACCTGATCGTTGGCCTGAGTATGGGCGTGCTCATGTGGGCGGCCTATGCGTTGCAGACGGTCGGTCTGGCACATACTACGGCGGGCAAGAATGCTTTTTTGACGGGCACGTATTGCATCCTTGTACCGTTCGCGAGCTATTTTCTGAGCGGCGAAAAACTCACCCGTTATAACCTGGGCGCGGCGCTGCTGTGCTTGGCGGGCATTGGTTTGGTGGCGCTCGATAGCGTTGAATTCAACATCGGTGACGTCATTACGCTGGCGGGTGCGGTCTTTTTCGCCATCCAGATGGCGGTGACTGCCAAGTACGGTCGCAAAATGGACATCAACGTCATCACGTTTTGGATGTTTGTGGGCAACGGCGTGCTGAGCCTGGCAACGTCGCTGCTATTCGAGACCCAAGCGCCTCTGTCCGTGTGGACGCCGAGCTTTATCGGTGCGATGGCGTTTCTCTCGGTGGGCTGCACATGCGCGGCTCTGCTCATCCAAAACGTCGGCCTGGCGCATGTCCCGGCCTCGACGGGTTCGCTGCTCCTTTCGATGGAGTCGCCTTCGGGTGTGCTGTTCTCGGTGCTGCTGATGGGGGAGGCGCTCACCTCGCGCCTGCTCGCCGGCTTCGTGCTTATCTTCCTGTCGATTATCTTGAGCGAGACTCACTTCGATTTTTTGCGCCGAAATAATTGCGCGCAATTGTAAACAACTTGTTGCGCCGCCCTTCTGGGGCGGCGTTTTTTATGTAACGCCCTTACAGTTATGCCTTGCACTTTAGACCATCAAAGTGTTTGCTGCACAAATAATACTGGAGGGCATTTATGGCACCAGCTCAGTCCGATTTTCAACCGCAACCAGCGCCCAAGGCTACCCAGGCAGCGCAAGCCGCTATCGGTGACGGTCTTGTTGCCGAGGCTCAAGCTTTTGCCGACAAGCTTGCTGCGTGGCGCCACGACCTGCACCAGACGCCTGAGTTGGGCAATCGTCTTCCGCAAACCTCTGCGTATATCCAGGCACGTCTGACCGAGATGGGCATCCCGTTTGCCACGCTCGTCGACGGCTCCTGTGTTGTGGGCCTCATCGGTGCCGGTGCGGCCGTGGCGGCCCAGGGCAACGGTACGTGCACGGACGATCAGGCTGGCACGGTCATCATGTTGCGCGGTGACATGGATGCCCTTCCCGTCGCGGAAGAGTCGGGCGAGCCTTTCGCCTCTGTCAACGGCTGCATGCATGCTTGCGGCCACGATATGCATGCGACGGCCCTGCTTGGTGCCGCCCGCCTGCTCAAGGCTCGCGAGGCCGAGCTTGCCGATGCCAATTCCACGGTTAAGCTGCTGTTTCAGCCGGGCGAGGAAACCTTTGAGGGTGCCCGCGCTGCCATTGCCGACGGCTGCAGAACCCGCGTCCCCAGGCGGCTTTCGCCATGCATGTTAACAGCCAATCGCCGCTCGGCCTGGTGCTCTATGGAAGCCCGGCGCTTTCGGGCGTGTACGGTTTCCGCATTACACTGCAGGGCAAGGGCGGCCATGGCTCGAGCCCCGAGATCTGCATCGACCCCATTACGGCGGGTGTGCACGTGCATCTGGCACTTCAGGAGCTTATCGCTCGCGAAGTGCCGGCGGCCAAGGAGGTCGCACTGACCGTGGGTAAGTTTGCCGGTGGCCAAGCGGCCAACGTCATCCCAGATACCTGCGTGCTCGAAGGCACGCTGCGCAGCTTTGACGTTGAGCTCATGGAGCACCTCAAGGAGCGTATCTCCGAGGTCGTCAATGGCGTCGCGGCAACGTATCGTACGCCGGCGACCATCGAGACGCTCTCGGATGTTCCGCCACTCGTACTCGATGACGATATGACCCAGGCGTCGCTTGGCTACGTGGGCGCGGTGCTGCCCAAGGCCGCCTTCCTGCCGCTGTTCCACGCCATGGCGAGTGAGGACTTCGCGTTGATTTCGAGCGAGATCCCGAGTGCGTACTTTACCGTGGGCGCCGCTGTAACCGATACGGATGAGCATTTTGCCCAGCACCATCCCAAGGCGCGCTTTAACGATGCCGAGCTGCCGCTCGGTGCCGCAGCTTATACCGCTGTCGCTTTGGGCTACATCGCCGACCACCGATAGCACCCAATCTTGCTACTCGTTTGTTTAAAAAGGAGCAGTATGTCCCAGCAACGTAAGTTCTTCCCCGGCTGGCTCGTGGTGGCCTCCGGCTTTGTGATCATGGCCACGTGCTACACGATTTTCGTCAACTGCATGAGCCTGTTTCAGCCGCTCATCGTCAGCGACCTCGGGATCACGCTTGCCCAGTACAACATCTCCAACGCCATCTCTACCGTGGTGAGCGTTATCGGCTCACTTGTCATTGGCCATGTTGCCGATAAAGTAAGCGGCCGCGTTTTGGGTTCCCCTCACTGTAATCGCCACCTCTGCCGTTCTTGCCGGCATGAGCTTTGTCGGTGAGCTATGGCAGGTCTACGTGCTCTTTTCTGTTCGCTCCGTTCTGTCTGTGGCTGCCCTGGAAGCCGAATGGATGCTCGTACCATCATTCGGTTTCCAAGGCGGCCACGGGCCTACGAAATAATCCGTTTTCCTCCGTCCAACAGATCACGTAATCCGAAGGGGACGGAGGAAAGCGGATCACAAACAGCGGCGGCGCGTCTGGCCGAACGAGCCCCCATACCCTCGTTCGGTCAGACGCGCCGCCGCGTTTTGTTTTTGTGCCGTATAATGACCACTACCTATGACGCGATACAAAAGAAAGGTGTTTGCCCATGCAGGCACAGAAGGCGGAGGGAACCCGCGACCTTATCGGCGCCGAGATGCGCGCCTGGCAAAAGATGCAGCAGATTGCGGCCGGCGTGTTCGAGCCGTTTGGTTTTAAACCCATCGAGACGCCCGCGATCGAGCAGGTGGACGTGTTTGTTCACGGTATCGGCCAGTCGACCGACGTCGTGCGCAAGGAGATGTTCCGCGTGTTTAGCGGCGCCAACCTGGAGCGCGTCTTTACCGAGGGTACCGATACCAAGCTCAAGCCCAAGCAGCGCCTGGCCCTTCGTCCCGAGGGCACAGCCGGTGTGGTGCGCGCCGTCGTGGAGAACAACCTGGTGCCCCAGGGCTCCACGCCGTTTAAGGCTTATTACGCCGAGGCCATGTTCCGCGGCGAGCGTCCTCAGAAGGGTCGCCTGCGCCAGTTCCACCAGGTGGGCATCGAGTGGCTCGGCGCTCCCGATCCGGCTGCCGACGCCGAGTGCATCATCATGCTCATGGAGTTCTACAAGCGCCTGGGCTTCGATCTGTCCAAGCTCCGTCTGCTTATTAACTCGATGGGCGATGCGCAGTGCCGTCCGGCATACCGCGAGCAGGTCAAGCAGTTCATTCTCGATCACGCCGACGAGATGTGCGACGAGTGCCGCGAGCGCGCCGAGCTCAACCCGCTGCGCGCCTTCGACTGCAAGAACGACCACTGCCGCGAGATCATGGCCGACGCCCCGCTGATGGGCGACAACCTGTGCGACGAGTGCCGCGAGCACTACGAGCAAGTCAAGCGCTATCTGGACGCCGCCGGTATCGAGTATGTTGAGGATCCCACCCTGGTGCGCGGCCTGGACTACTACACCCGTACTGTCTTTGAGGTCGAGGCTCCCGGCGCCGGTGTCGGCTCCATCGGTGGTGGCGGTCGCTACGATGGCCTCGTTGAGCTCGAGGGCGGTAAGCCCACGGCGGGCGTCGGCTTTGCCGTCGGCTTTGAGCGCGCCCTGCTGGCCCTGCAGGCCTTTGGCAGCGACCTGGGTGCCGAGGAGGTCCCGTGCGTCTACGTTGCCAACGCCGGCAAGGAGCTGCGTCAGAACGTCTTTACCATTACGCAGCAGCTTCGTGCCGTAGGCATCGTGACCGAGGCCGACTATCAGGGCCGTTCCCTTAAGGCCCAGTTTAAGCAGGCCGACAAGGTGGGCGCTAAGCTCATCCTAGTCCTGGGTGGCGACGAGCTTGCCGCCGGCAAGGTCAAGGTGCGCGACATGCAGAGCCACGACGAGGTACTGGTCGATTTGGCCAACGTTGTCAAGGCGGTTCGCGAGCGCCTGTAGCGCATCATTTTGAGCTGCGGGCCCGCTAACGTGCCCTGCTCATGGAGAGCGATTGTTACGGGGGTGTTTCGCATTTATGCGGAATGCCCCCGTTTGCATATGCCGTCCACCGAGAAATGCGACCATTTGGGGCAAAAACCCTTGCAATGCAGAAAATACTTTTGTGTGGTAAAGCGCAATCAGCACCGAAAGTTTTTGCCGAGTGCCTATAATAAATACCGCATGTTACGTGCATAGAAGGAGGAATGGGAGGAAACGTGGCTGAGAACCTAAGCAACCAGTCTGTACCCGAAGCCGCGGCGCGCGTCGCTGCCGTGGTCAACCGCCTCGTTAACCGAATCGGCTCGAATGCCGAGTCCAGGGAGCGTCTCGCCGAGATCGAGATCCCCGAGGAGCTGCGCGATAATCTGGCGCTGTTCCTGCGCCTGGAGCGCCGTGTGCTTAGCGAGTATGATCCCGAGATCGCGGACCTGTTCGACAAAATCCTGTCGGCCGAAATCGTGGCCAATGCCGGCAACCCCGGTAGCCGTGCCGCTGACGAGGCCGTCGACGAGCAGGGCGTGCCCACCGCCGACGAGCCCACCGCCGTGGCGTTTCGTGAGGTCGTCGATCTGATCGACAGCCTGCCGCTCGATAAGCAGCAGGTTATCGTCCGCGCCTTTACGAGCTTCTTCCATCTGGCTAACCTGTCGGAGGAGAACTACCGCGTGGCGCAGCTGCGCGAGCGCGAGGCCGGTGCATCGACCGATACCGAGGTCGATCCCGCTAACGAACTCACCGTCGCCTATCACCAGTTGGTAAACGAGATGGGTGTCGAGGGCGCCAACGAGCTGCTCGGCAAGCTCGAGTTCCACCCTGTCTTTACCGCACATCCCACCGAGGCTCGTCGTAAGGCCGTCGAGGGCAAGATTCGCCGTATCTCCAACCTGCTGGAGGAACGTCCGCGTCTGGGCGGCTCCGACCTGGTGGAGAACGAGCGCCATATGCTGCAGGAGATCGACGCCCTGGTACGCACGAGCCCCATCGCGTTGAAGAAGCCCACGCCGGTCGAGGAAGCCGATACCATCATCGACATCTTCGATAACACGCTGTTCGACGTTATCCCCGTCATCTATCGTCGTTTTGACGACTGGGTGCTGGGCGACAAGGCCGGTACCGTGCCGCCGCTGTGCCCGGCGTTCTTCCATCCCGGCAGCTGGATCGGTTCCGACCGCGACGGTAACCCCAACGTCACCGCAAAGGTGAGCCGCGAAGTCGCCGCCAAGTATTTCACCCATATGGTGCTCAAGCTCGAGGACAAGTGCCGCCGCATCGGCCGCAACCTTACGCTCGAGGCCACCTACAGCAAGCCGTCTGCCGAGCTCATCAACCTGTGGAACCATCAGGTCGAGATGAGCACCCAGTACACCGCACGTGCCGAGCTGATCTCCGAGCACGAGCCGCATCGCGCCGTCATGCTCGTCATGGCCGACCGTCTGAACGCCACCGTGCGCCGTATCACCGACACCATGTACCACAGCGCCGATGAGTTCCTGGATGACCTGCGTGTCGTTCAGCGTTCGCTGGCTGCCTGCGGTGCCGT
This sequence comes from uncultured Collinsella sp., assembly GCA_900554255.1. GTDB lineage: Bacteria > Actinomycetota > Coriobacteriia > Coriobacteriales > Coriobacteriaceae > Collinsella. The sequence goes on from USGN01000014.1 coordinate 9,027, forward strand.
CCGTGCTGCCTACGGCCCGGTCCAGACCATCATCTGGCAGGTCGAGTCCTTCGGCTTCCATATGGTCGAGATGGAGTTCCGTCAGCACTCCGTGGTGCACGCTCGCGCCCTCAAGGATATCCACGAGAACGGTATCCATGGTGATCTGCAGCCCATGACACGCGAGGTCATCGACACCTTCCGCGCCATCGGCTCCATCCAAAAGCGCTACGGCAAGAAGATGGCTCACCGCTATATCATCTCGTTCACCAAGAGCGCCCAGCATGTGGCCGACGTCTTTGAGCTTGCCCACCTGTCCTTTGCACACGAGGAGGATGTCCCCGAGCTCGACGTGATCCCGCTGTTCGAGCAGCTCGAGGACCTCGAGGGCTGCGTCGACGTGCTCGACCAGATGCTTACGCTGCCTGTGGTGCAAAAGCGCCTTGCCCAGACCAACCGCCGCATGGAGGTCATGCTGGGCTATTCCGACTCCTCCAAGGATGCCGGTCCTACCACGGCCATGCTCGCGCTGCACTCCGCGCAGGAGCGCATTGCCAAGTGGGCCGAGAAGAACGATATCGACCTGGTGCTCATGCACGGTCGCGGCGGTGCCGTGGGCCGTGGCGGCGGCCCGGCCAACAAGGCCGTGCTGGCGCAGCCCAAGGGTTCGGTCAACTGCTTCTTTAAGCTCACCGAGCAGGGCGAGGTCATCTTTGCCCGTTACGGCAACCGCACGCTGGCTCAGCGCCATGTTGAGTCCGTTGCCGCCGCAACGCTTTTGCAGTCGGCTCCGAGTGTCGAGAAGACCAACACCGAGACCACGCAGAAGTTCTGGGATATGGCCGAGAAGCTCAACGCCGTAAGCCACGAGCGCTATCTGGACCTGCTGAACACCGAGGACTTTACACCGTGGTTCTCGACCGTGACGCCGCTGACCGAGGTCGGACTGCTGCCGATCGGCTCGCGTCCCGCCAAGCGCGGCTTAGGCGCCAAGTCGCTCGACGACCTGCGTACCATTCCGTGGATCTTCAGCTGGAGCCAGGCGCGCATTAACCTGGCCGCTTGGTACGGCCTGGGCACCGCCTGCGAGCAGCTGGGCGACCTTGAGCAGCTTAAGGCTGCCTACCAGGAGTGGCCGTTCTTCCGCACGTTCATCGACAACATCGAGATGTCGATCGCCAAGACCGACCAGCGCATCGCCAAGATGTATCTGCATCTGGGCGATCGCCGGGATCTGTCCGAGAAGGTCTTTACCGAGATGCAGCTCACCCGTAAGTGGGTTCTTGCCATCGTCGGTGACGAATGGCCGCTGCAGCGCCGTCGCGTGCTCGGCTGCGCTGTACGCGTGCGTAACCCCTACGTCGACGCCCTGTCCATCGCCCAGGTTCGCGCCCTTCGCGAGGTGCGTATGAACCAGGACGAGATGGCCGAGGAGAAGAAGGCTGAGTACATGAGCCTGATTCTTTCGACTGTGACCGGCGTCTCGGCAGGTTTGCAGAACACGGGGTAATCGATAGCCCTGTAGTCGTCCGGGCCCGCCATCAGTTTACTTTTAGGCACGTCCTCGGACATGCAAGAAGCCCTCGCTGCGCACTTCGTGCGGCGAGGGCTTCTTGCGTCCTGCGAAGTGTGCCTAAAAGTAAACTTATGGCGGGCCCTGCGATGTCCGGTCTTCGGCGGATTACTGCTGGGAGGGGAATAATGGCGCGCTTCGCGCGTTTGGAAAGGGCTTCGTGCTGCGGAATGCATTCAGAGGGAGACCCGTCGGGTCCCTTCGTCCTCGGTCTTCAGGGATCAAAGCTGAGGAGAAGAATGGCGCGCTTCTCGCCTTGCGACTGTAGCGGCCACGGTCCCGTTTGGGATCGCGGCCGTTTTGTTGTGGGTCAAATATGAACGTTGTGTTAATGAGTCGGTGGACGGTGGTGTTTTTCGGTGAGCGGCGTATCCTTCCAACGGTTTATCTAGTGTGTCAGTTGAAAGGAAGAGGGCGCTCGTCATTGTTTGAATGTGAACTGCCGTTTGACCACAAGACGTTGCATCTGGAGCTCGAGGATAAGAACTTCGCGGGTGTGATGGAAGGTCATCAAAACGAGTTTAAGACTACAAAATCGCAGGAAGAACTGGTGGAGGAGTCGCTTGCCAACCCTTATGGCTCGCCTTCGCTCGAGGAGCTTTGTGCTGGCAAGAAGGATATTGTCATCATTAGTTCCGATCATACGCGTCCGGTGCCTTCGCGCGTGACGATGCCTATTCTGCTGCGTCACATTCACGCTGCTGCTCCCGAGGCCCGCGTTCGTATTCTTGTTGCGACCGGTATGCATCGCCCTTCGACGCACGAGGAACTCGTCAACAAGTATGGCGAGGATATCGTTGCCAACGAGGAGATTGTCATGCATGTCGCGACCGATGACAGCATGATGAAGAAGATCGGCACCCTTCCTTCTGGTGGCGAGTGCATCATCAACAAGATTGCTGCCGATTGCGATCTGCTGCTTGCAGAGGGCTTCATTGAGCCGCACTTCTTTGCTGGTTTCTCTGGCAGCCGCAAGTCCGTCCTGCCTGGCATCGCCAGCTACAAGACCATCATGTACAACCACAACGGTCAGTTTGTGAACGATTCTCATTCGCGTGCCGGCAACCTGTGCCACAACCACGTGAGCGAGGACATGTTTGCCGCTGCCGAGATGGCTCACCTTGCCTTTGTGCTCAACGTGGTGCTCAACGGCAAGCACGAGGTCATTGGCTCCTTCGCCGGCGACATCCACAAGGCACACGAGGCTGGCTGCGAGTTTGTGAAGAGCCTTGCCGGTGTTGAGCCCGTTGAGTGCGAGATTGCCATCACCACCAACGGCGGCTACCCGCTCGACCAGAACATCTACCAGGCCGTGAAGGGCATGTGCTCTGCCGAGGCTACGCTTCCCGAGGGCGGTGTGATTATCGACGTCGCCGGTTGTGCCGACGGTCACGGTGGTGAGGGCTTCTATCACAACATCGCCGACAACGACCCGGCGGAGTTTGAGCGCGCCTGCATCGACCGTCCTAAGGACGAGACCCTGCCCGACCAGTGGACGAGCCAGATCTTTGCCCGCATCCTGGCACATCACCCTGTGATCATGGTCACCGACCTGTGCGATCACCAGATGCTCAAGGATATGCATATGACGCCGGTCAACACTATCGAGGAGGCGCTCAAGCTCGCCTTTGAGATGAAGGGTGCCGATGCCAAGGTGGCCGTCATTCCCGATGGCCTGGGCGTTGTCGTCGCACAGCACTAGTACGCGGCCTAAACGAATCGTTTATAACCGACAAGAAAGATAAGGTTTTATGCTTACCAAACTCCTCTGCGAATTCGGCGCAACGGCCCTCATGATCATCTTTGGCGTGGGCGTGCACTGCGATACCGTGCTCAAGGGCACCAAGTATCAGGGCTCCGGCCACATGTTTGCCATCACCACTTGGTCTTTTGGCATCTCGGTCTGCCTGTTTGTCTTTGGCGGTGCCGTGTGCATGAACCCCGCCATGGTGCTTGCCCAGTGCATCGTAGGCCTGGTGCCGTGGAGCAGCTGCATCCCCTTCATGATTGCCGATATGCTCGGCGGCTTTGTGGGCGCCGTAATCGCTTGGCTTATGTATGCCGATGAGTTCAAGGCTTCCGATGGCGTCGTCGATCCCATTGCCCAGCGCAATATCTTCTCGACCAACCCCACCACCGAGGGTACGAACTATGCCCGTAATTTCTTCTGCGAGGCTATCTGCACTTTTGTGTTCATCAGCGCCATCCTTGCTGCTGCTAACCGTGCTGGCGAGAACGTCCTGATGCTCGCTATCTGCGTCGGCCTGATCGTTTGGGCTGTTGGCATGGGCATGGGCGGCATCACCGGCTTCGCCATGAACCAGGCTCGTGACCTTGGTCCTCGCATGGCCTATCAGGTGCTGCCGATTAAGAATAAGGCCGACAACAACTGGAAGTACGGCCTGCTCGTTCCTGGCATCGCTCCGTTTGTCGGTGCCGCTCTGGCCGCGCTGTTTGTGCATGGTTTCTTGGGTATGTTCTAGTCCAAGACAATGATATAACGCCCGGGTCCGGCATAGGTTAACTTTCCGCCGCGTCCTCGGACATGCAAGAAGCTCCCGCTGCGCACTTCGTGCGGCGGGAGCTTCTTGCGTCCTGCGGAGTGCGG
>USGN01000015.1 GCA_900554255.1 uncultured Collinsella sp.
TGCGACGGCGCGGGCGTGTTTTGCGACTGGGCGGCGGGCTCGGCCACGGCATCGGACTCGCTTGCGGGCGCAGGCTGCGGGGTCTTGGGTGCAGGGCTGTCCTCGGGGGATGTCCCCGCCTCGGGCGCCGGCGTAGACGCGGGCGCAACCTCGGATGCCGGGGCTATGGGAAACGCCGGCGCGGCGGGCTCGGGTGCCGCAAACACCGCAGCGCTCTCGTTGATTGCCGCGGCGACGGGCTCTGCAAAGTGAGCCGGCGCCGGGGTTGCTTCGGGCGCTGCGGGCTGTTCCGCAGCATGTGCGCCGATGGGCGCCGCTACGGCATCCTCTTCGTCCTCGTTATCGGCGAGATCCGAAATATCATGCGTTACATGCGAAAGAGGCAGGGAGAACACGGTGTCCTCGGGCTCCACGGGTGCGGAGCCCGCCGGAGCGGCGTGGGCCGGCGCAGCTGTGGCGGCGGCCGGTGCCTCGGTCATAGTTGCGGACTTGTTCTCCTCGTCGATCATCGACGGTTCACCTTCATGACCACGTCGCCAATCTGGACTTCGTCGCCCTCACGCAGCGTCGCGGGCTCCACGAGCTGGCGGCCGTTGACGAGCGTGCCGTTAAGCGAGTTGAGGTCCTCGATGATGAGCGCCGGGCCCTGCAGCGAAAAGCGCGCATGCGAGGCCGAGACGAACGGTTCGTTGATGCAGATGTCCGAAGATGGCGAACGACCGACGATGACGGGGCCGAGCATGTCTACGTGGATGCCGCGGATACCGCGCGGACCCTTGTCCACATCGATCGTCCAGATAGCGGAGTCGCGGCGCTGACCGCGTACGAGTCCCACGCCGGTTTTCATGACGGCGAACAGGAAGATATAGAGCAGGGCGACCAGGACGATGCGGCCTGCAAAAAGGACGATATCGATGTTCATAAGCGACTATCCCCTAAATTCAAAGGTGCTCAGGCCAAACGTCAGCAGATCGCCGTTGCGCAGCGGGCAGCGCGTAATGCGGCGGTTGTTGACGAGCGTGCCGTTGGTGGAATTGAGGTCCTCGATCGACCAATCCGAGCCCGTAAAGGTGAGCTGGGCGTGGCGACGCGACACGTTGGGGTCGCGCAGGGCAATGTCGGAAACCGAGCGCTCGCGACCGATGGTCACCTGCGCGGAAGTGATGCTGTGGCTCTCGCCGCTCACGACGTCGACGAGCTGGGCGAGCGGGCGCTGCGGGGCGCGAGTGCTCGCCATGTTGGAGGCGATGCCGGCTGCGGCGCCTAGGCCCACGGCGGCACCGGTCGCGGCGGCTCCGCCCATGCCGGCAAGCGCGTCGCGCGAGACGGTCTGAGGCACCGGGATGGGTGCGGCGGCGGGGTCGGGGACGCTAGGCGCGAAGGGGTCTGCCACGGCAAGCGGGTCGGGAGCGGCGGCGCGAGGCGTCGGCTGCTGCTGGGGCATGGCGGCGGGGCGCTGCTGCTGCGGGGCAGCAAACTGCTGCTGGCCGGCGCGCGGGGCGCTGGCGGCACGGCTTGCCGCGGAGTTGTTCTGGCCCAGGCCGTTTTGATAGGCGCGCTCTTCTTCGTACAGGCGGCCGAGCGTGGGGGCATCGACGTTCTCGGCAAAGACCGAGAACTTGCCGGCGCGCAGCTGCGGATCGATCATAAAGCGCACGAGGGGCTCGCCGACAAAGACATAGCGGCGCTTTTCGGCCTGCGCCTTCACAAACTCGCGGACCTCGCGCGAAAGCTCGGGGTAGAACGGGGCGAGCATGGGATCGTCGTCGGCGGCGATCAGGATGGTATAGAGTGCCGGCGCCGTGTTGACGCCGTTAATCACCAGAGTCTGATCCTCCATGTCGCGAGCGGCCTGCTTAGCAAGCTTCTTAAAGGAGAACGGGGCACGGGTGGCACCGAAGATGCCGGCCACGTGGTCCTCGAAGATGTTCAGGAAGTTCACGAAAGATCACTCTCCGTATAGGTTCTTTGGTATCCGAGCAAATATAGGCATATCCCAACGATTATAGAGGATAGGGTTCCCGCAACCGCCGCCTTGGCGACGACCGCGGCTGCAAGGCTGGCAATTTCCATATGGTGTGCAAGACAGGACGCCGCTGAGCAGCCGATGCCGGTGACAGCGATGGCGGCGATTGCGGCAAGGTTTGAGCCCTGATCGGCACGCTTGGCATGGGCATTGAGCAGCGCAGATGACGCCGCGGCAGTTGCCGCGACCAGCACAAAGGCAGCCCAAAGGAGCGGGTCTCCCAGCGCTGCGGCAACGTTACCGAGCCCCAGCACGCCTCCGGCTGAAAGCGCGACCGTGGCCAGACGGGCAAAAAGCGCGCCCATGCCCGTTGCCGCGGCGGCGCTTGCCGGGCCGAGCCAAAATGACGCGACGCCGGCGGCGACCCCAGCTGCCAGGAAGGTATTGCCGGTCAGACAGCCAAGCGCGAGTGCACAGGTGAGCGCGGCGCTCGCGGCAGCCTCGGTGCGACCCCAGGCGATCCACCAACCGGACATGGCGGCGGCAAAGATCACCGCGACGGGCAACATCGACAGGATACCCTGCGCCTGCATGGTGGCGTTGGCCATGAGCACCAAAAAGCCCACAGCCGAGATGGCCGAGCCAATCTGGGGGGCCAGGCCAGCCGCCGCTCCGATCGCGATAGCCGCAATGACCAGGCCGGGAAGCGCCGCGACCCCGGCCGTCTGCATCAGCAAAAAGCTAAAGGTGCCGCACGTTAGCGCCGAGATAGCGCGCATGGTGTAGTCGCGCGCATGGCTCCAGCGCGTGCCCGCCCAGCCGAGTGCGGGGTCGACCTCGATGGCGTCGTCCTCGTAGTGCGACGGCTCGATATCGTCGAGCTCCTGCTCGTCATCCGAAAGCTCGCCAACCATTTGCTCCAGGCTGCGACGGCCTTCGCGCACGCTGCCCAGACCGGCAAGGAGCTGGTCGCAAAATGCCTCGATGCTGTTGGGGCGGTCCTGCGGCATAGGGGAGAGCGCGCTCATGAGCGCGGCCTCGGCTCCCGGGGGAAAGTGTGGTATCAGCTCGCTTGGATAGGTGGCGCCGCCGATGATGCGGTCGAGCGAGTCGGCGGGCGTGGCCGCCATAAAGGGAGTGCTGCCGCACAGGCCCTCGTAGATTACACAGGCGAGGGCAAAGACATCGGCGCGCTCGTCAACCGTGCCAGTCTCGATGTCGAGCTGCTCGGGCGGCATGTAGCCGATGGTGCCGCCGCGCGAGCCGCCAAAGCCACCGGCGGACGACAGTCGCGCCATGCCAAAGTCGGTGAGCTTTACATTGCCCGAGTGGTCGATGAGCACGTTGGCGGGCTTAATGTCCAGGTGGAGTACGCCATTACTATGGGCGAAGGTGAGCGCCTGGCCCAACGCATCGGCAATGGCCGCGGCCTCGTCAAAGGTAAGTGAGTGACCGTCCACGCGATGCAAAAACTCGGCCAGCGACATGCCATCGACATATTCCATAACCAGGTAGGCATAGGCTGTGTCGTGCGTAAAGTCGATGACCTGCACGATGTTGGGATGTTGAAGCATAGCGGCAGTGTGCGCCTCGCGCAGGACATCCATGATGTCGCTGGCGGGCATGCCGGCACCGTTGATAAGGGGGATGCGCTTAATGGCGACGCGGCGGCGCAGGTGCGTGTCGCGGCAGATCTCGATGGAGCCAAAACCGCCGGTCGCGAGCGTCTCGAGCGGCTGGAACCGCTTGAGCAGCTCGCGAGAGCTGGTGCCCTCCAAGGGAACGTCCGGCGAGAACCGGGCGGTATGTTGCGAGAAAAGCGGCATGGCCAACCCTCGTGCGTTTAAAGTTCGTTTGCGAGCGGCGGGCGCGGGGCCGAGCCGTTCGCGGTGGCATAGATGCTGCTAGTGTAGCACGCTCGGGTGCATGGGGAGGATAGCGGGATGCGAGGCTGCCTGCCTGCCTGGCTTGGCCTTAGCGCTTTTTCTTGTTCTTCTTCTGCTTGCGCTTGGTCTCCTGGGGCTTGTCGCCCTGTTTGGCTTCGGCAGCGGCCTTTTCTGCCTTCATCTTCTTGCGCTTGGTCTCGATGCGGAGTTTTTTGTTGATGCGGGCCTTGAGGAAGGGGCCGAACTGCTCGGCATCGCCACGGACGAAGGTGTCCTTGGGGATCGTCACGCCTTGGTCGGCGAACATGGCCACAAAGATGCGCTCGCCGTCGAGTACGTGGTCGAGCTTGTCAAACGGGAAGAACTGTGACTTACCGCTCTTGCCCCAAACCATCAGGCCGTCCTCGTTGGCGGCGACGCGGCGATAGCGGCCACCCATTGACTCGTCGGCCTCAACGGCGTCGATAAAGTCGCGGGCGAGGGTGTGGTGCAGGTTTTTGCTCCACCAGGCCAAAAAGGCGCCGAATACGATCAGGACGACGCCAAACTTGATCCAGTTGCCGCCGGCCAGCAGCATGCCGATGCCGATGAGCGCGGCAATTGCCGCGGCGACATACAGCGAGCCGCGACGCCTGGGCGAGGCGACCAGGCGGGCGAAGTCGGTGACCAGGTCGTTTTCGTACTGGTACTCGTTGAGGTACAGGATGCCGTCATCGGCTGCGGCCTGCTCCTCGAGCGCGACCTCGACCTGGTCGGCTGCTTCGGAGGGAACGAGGTTGCTCTCTGCGTCTGCCATGCTCTTTGGACTCCTATCGCGGCGGGCTCGCCGTACGGGTTATTATGGAATGCAGTATGCCGTGCGACCGCATGGCCGCCGCGGCAACAAGACTCAGTATACCCGGGGGAGCACCCATGGAATCGTTGTACCGAAAGTATCGCCCGCTCACCTTCGACTCCGTGGTGGGTCAGCAGCATATCGTCTCGACGCTCGAGCACGCCATCACCGAGGGGCGCCTGTCCCACGCCTACCTGTTCTGCGGACCGCGCGGCACGGGCAAGACCACCATGGCGCGCATCCTGGCCAAGGCGCTGCTGTGCCGCAATGCCGAGGCGGCGCGCACCGAGGGTGCAAGCGGCTGCATGCCCGACGGTACTTGCGAGGAGTGCGAGCTCATTGCCGAGGGTAACCACCCCGATGTTTACGAGCTCGATGCCGCCTCCCGCACGGGCGTGGACAATGTGCGCGAGGAAATCATCAACTCCGTCAACTTTGCCCCGGTGCGCGGCAAGTACAAGATTTATATCATCGACGAGGTCCACATGCTCACGACGGCGGCGTTCAACGCGCTGCTCAAGACGCTTGAGGAGCCGCCGGCACACGTGATCTTTGTGCTGTGCACCACCGACCCGCAAAAGATTCTGGAGACCATCCTCTCGCGCTGCCAGCGCTTCGATTTCCATCGTATCGGCAACGAGGATATTGAGCATCGCCTGGCATACGTGTGCGAGCAGGAGGGCTTCGATTACGACGACGAGGCGCTGGCTATCGTGGCGCGTCATGCCAAGGGCGGCATGCGCGACGCGTTGTCCACGCTGGAGCAACTGAGCGTCTTTGGCAACGGTTCTGTGCATGCGGACGACGCCCGCTCGCTTTTGGGCGAGGTTTCGGACCAGATCCTGGGCGAGTTTGCCCGCGCCATCGCCGAGCGTGATGTCGCCGAGCTCTATGGACTGATCCGTGCGCAGGTCGAGGAAGGAAACGACCTGCTGGAGCTGACGCGCGACCTGGTGGCGCACGTGCGCGACGTGTATGTTGCCTGCGTTGCCGGTGCCCGTGCCGAGTTGTTTGAGGGCGGTGCCGAGCAGGCCGAGGCGCTTGCTGCCGAGGCCGCTGCCTTTGGCGAGCATCCTGCCGACCGCCTGGCCCGTGTGCTGACGGTGCTCGACGATGCCGCACTGGAGATGAGGGGCGCGAGCGACGTGCGCCTGGTGCTCGAGATTGCCTGCACGCGTCTGGCGCGTCCCGAGGCTGATTTAACGATTGAGGCATTGGCCGAGCGCGTGGCTCGCTTGGAGGCCATGGTTGCCAATGCCGCCGTTCCGGCGAGCGTGGCTGCTGCTCAGGCCGCCGCGCCTGCAGCATCCGTACCCGCTGCTGCCCAGCAGCCGACGCTCATTTCGGGCGCCCGTGCTGCCGCTCCGGCGGCATCCGCTGTCCCCGCTGCTACGTCCGCGCGCCAGGGCGGTATGCCTTGGGACCGTGGTGCTGCCGCTCCGGCGGCTCAGCCTGCGCCCCGTTCTGCGTCCGTGTCAGCTTCCAAGCCTGCAGCGCCTGCACCTCAGCCTGCGCCGACTCCGACGCCTCAGCCCGTTGCGGCCCCCGCGCCTGCCACCGCTCCGGCACCTAAGCCCCAGTCCAACAATGCCGCCCAGGTTGCCGCCGCCGGTGCTGCTGAGACCCCCGCGGTTGAGGACGCCGGCGAGCTCCAGCGCAAATGGGCCGAGGTCGTCGAGCGCGTCAAGGCTCGTCAGGCCTCCTACGCAGGGCTTTTGCTCAACGCTCGCGCCACGGCCGACGACGGCTCCAAGCTCACGGTCTCGTTCCCCGCGGGTTCGACTTTTGCCATTAAGATGCTCGGTCGCGCCGATACGCAGTCGGTGGTCCTGCCGACGGTCTGCGCGGTCTTCGGTCGTCGTACCGTCGACTATGTCCTGGATGGGGGTGGCACGCCGGCTCCTCAACATGAGGAGCATTCTCCATCTGCACGGGCTGCGGCATCTGCGGACCCGCAACCCGTGTCCTCGGCGGCCTCTGTATCCTCGAGCGCCAGCGCGCCGCAGCAGCAAGCGGCACCGGTAGCGGCATCGACCCCGTCGGCGCCTAAGCCCGCGGCGCCCAAACCGGCTGCTTCGACACCCGCGCCCAAGCCCGCCTCGCCCGCACCCAAGTCGTCTGACCTGGGCAAAGCCCCCTGGCTACGCTCCGACAACCCCGCCGGCGCTCCTGCCACGGGTAAGCTCCCGACTGAGCCCGCACCCCGTGCGCCCGAGCGCTCTGCCGCTCCCAAATCTCAGCCTGCCGCGTCGTCTGCGCCATGGGAATCCGAGCAGGTTCCCTACGACGATGCCATGGTCGGCGGTTTTGCTGCCGATGCTGGTGGGGACGATCTGCCTCCGTTCGACGTGCCGGGTGCGGCGTCCGCGCCCAAGTCCGCTGCAACTGCCCCCAAAGAGGAGGACGCTCTTGCAGCTCCCTGGGAATCCAATCCCGGTGCTGGCAGCCCCTTCGGCCATCAGGGCGCAGCCCCGAGCATCCCGCAGACCGAGGACGAGGCCAAAGCCCTCATCCGCAGCGTCTTCGGCCAGGCCACCATCTTCAAGCCGGTGGAGTAGCTGCGCAGGCGGGTATACTGCTCAAGAAGAGGACCCCTTGTCCGGGCGCATCTGTATTTCGGACATGTGTAATGTGGTGCCGCGTATATCGCATTCGAGTAGACAGGTACGTGACGGTCGGCCTAGGATGCTGAGGTCGATACGATACGTCGCATGGCTGTTCGTGTACTCGACTTGCTCGGCGTTAATGGTTGCTCCGATTGCCAAATAAACGCCTAGCTCGGCATCGACAATCTTGAAGTCCTTTATCTTGACCTTGAACTCTTGATAGAGGGACGGGCTGTTGTAGTAGACGGTTCGGGTTCCGTCGGTGCACTCATCGGTCGCTTCCCATTTGACGACGGGCTGGCCCGAGCTGGCTATTAGCAGTTCTGCTCCAAAGGATATAGCATGGGTGATGGCAACCAACAATGCCCAGCCGACAAAGAGATAGAGAACAAAATATGCAGCGGGGTGTTTTGAGCGGATGTTTTGGAGCGCGTTGGGGGCATTCATGGGGCACCTCCAAATTACTATCTATGGCAATCGAATTATACCCTGCCGCCATGTGCGCCGCCTCGAGCAGCGGTTCGGCATTTAGCTATTTAGTGGCGCACATGAAATGCCGGATTCGGCTCTACTAGATTGAGTGTGCGATATTATGCAACCTTGCATAATTCGACCTTGCATAATCTTTGAGTGCGGTTTGTATTGGAGGACATGTATATCGACTGAGGTAACACGTCCGCCCCGCTCTCTCGCCGCGCGCCGTGGTACGATTTTTGAGTTTGAAAGTCCCGCCGTGCTCCGGCTGCCCTTGCAGCTCGGCGTGCGGCCGCACGTAAAGGAGCCATTATGGCCGGTATGAACATGCAGCAGATGATGAAGCAGGCTCGCAAGATGCAGGAGCAGCTTGCCGCCGCGCAGGAGAACCTCAAGTTCCAGACCGTCGACGCCTCTGCCGGCGGCGGCATGGTCAAGGTGACCGTTAACGGCGAGATGGAGCTCGTCAACCTCACCATCGATCCCGATGCGCTCGATCCCGAGGACGTCGATATGCTGCAGGACATGATCATGGCTGCTGTCAACGAGGCCGTCCGCGGCGTCAACGAGCTCGCCAACAAGCAGATGGGCGCCATCACCGGCGGCCTCAACATCCCGGGCATGCCGTTCTAAGACACGCATATATATGAGTGCCAACCACAGTCTGCAAAAACTGCTCGATGAGCTGGGCCGTCTGCCGGGCATTGGTCCCAAGTCGGCCCAGCGCATCGCCTATTACCTGTTGGAGGCCGACGCCGAGGAGGCGCGCCGCCTGGCCGAGGCCATCCTGGAGGTCAAGCAGGAGGTCCACTTTTGCAGCCGCTGCTTTAACTACGCCACGGCCGACGAGTGCTCCATCTGCCAGGACCCGATGCGCGATACCACTCGCATTTGCGTGGTGGGCGAGCCGCGCGATGTCCAGGCGATCGAGCGCACGGGCAGCTACCACGGCCTCTACCACGTATTGGGCGGCGTGATCAGTCCCATGGACAAGATTGGCCCCGAGCAGCTGCACATTCGAGAGCTGCTGGCACGCTTGGGCCACGAGGACATCCACGAGGTCATCATCGCCACCAACCCCAATATTGAGGGCGAGACCACGGCGAGCTATCTGGCCCGTACCATCAAGCCGTTGGGCGTCGAGGTGTCGCGTCTGGCAAGCGGCCTTCCCGTGGGCGGCGACTTGGAGTATGCCGACGAGCTTACGCTTGGCCGCGCCATCGAGGCCCGCCGCGCGATTTAGGTGGCGAGCCTGCTCCTGCCGTATGTTTTCCTCGCGACGCACGGGGTAGTCATAATTTCCCCGTGCGACTGTGAGTTTGTTGTGCAACAAAGATGCTTCGTATCCGCTTATCGCATGGATGCTTCCGCTCGCATCCTTAATTTGTCCATTCGTTGCGCAACCTTTTTGGTTCGCTGATACACTCAAATATGGATTCGAATGAATGCGCCGCTCCCGAGCGGCGTGTTTTTGTTGGAGGAGAACGCATGCGGCCCGGTGGCACTCAGACAAAGCGCGGCGCCGCGGTGCGCATACGACGCCGACTGGGCTTGGCGCCGCGGGCGTACGCACTGCTATCGTGCTCGCTGGTGCTGGTCATAGCTGGCGTTTCTGCCTATGGCATGACCGTGCCGTCCATGATGCAGGCGCATGCCGCACGCGAACCGCGCGTGGGGCATGAGGTCAAAAGCGATCTGGGCACCACGACTGGATATGCTTGGGCAAGTGTGGTCGGGCATATTGTGTTTGGCACCGACGATGCGGACGGCGCCGAGGCCCCGGACAACGAAGTCACGCTTGCCAATGGCAAAACCATCGTGCTCACCAACACCAAGATCATCGATCGATTGTCCAACAATAGCGTGGCGGCAACGGTGAATAAGGTCGAGCAGCAAAAGGAGCAGGACGCCCAGCAGTCCGGAAAGCCCGGTAGCTCGGATACTTCTGGCTCCGGCTCGGATTCATCGAGTTCGGGCGGCGGCTCTGGGTCGGGTTCCTCTACCGGAGGGCCTGGAAACGGCGGCTCGACGGGCGGCAACACTGACAACGATGCAAACTCCGGCGGCCTTTCCGCTGCTGAGGAAGAGAGCATTCACAGTTGGCTTGTGACCAAGTACAACATGCTCGACGGCTATGTTTCTCGTGCCAATGACGTGGTCTCGACCTATAACTCTACGGGAGATCCCAGGCCGTGCGACAGCCTGGTCGGGGAGATGTTTGTCATTCGAGCCGAGTTCGGTCGTCAGACATTCTCGCCCCGGTCAAGGTGGTATCAGCAGTATGCCAATCTGTGGGGCTGTTACACCAACCTATGTCAATGGGTCGGCCATTACGGCGATGATGACGTCGCGCTCGGTAACTTCAACAATAACGTGGCGGCGCTTGCCCTATGATGACCGATCTTGCATCCACCACACCACAATCGCTCGGTCGCGATCCCATGGTCGGCCTGCGCCTGGCGCGTGTCGACGGGTTTGAGCCGGCCATTGCGCTCGGTCAGGACGAACTGCCTGCCTATCTGCGTCGTTTTACGATACTGTTTGCCGACGATGCCACCATGCGCCGTGGCGGTATCGGCCGCGTGACGCGTGCTGTCAACGCCCAAGGCGAGGACGTAGCACTCAAACAGCTCATCTTGCCGACGCGCGATGAGTTTGACGACGATGCCGCCCATGAGTCGCTGGTCGCCAAGTTCAAAGCGGCATTTCGCGAGGAATATGAATGCCATCGCGCCCTTTCGGGCCTTAAGGGCTTTCCCCGCCTCTATGGCTGGGGCGAGGTCGGCGGTGTCCCCGCGATTGTCATGGAATGGGTCGAGGGCGAGACGCTCGCCCGCCTGCGCTCGCGCTTTGCCGTTGATGATGCCGGGCGCCTGTCGCCTCTTGTGGCGGCGCGTCTGGGTCGCGACCTGTTCGACCTGCTCTGCCGTATGAGCCTGGTGGGTGAGGGCTTTGTCCATCGCGATATCTCGCCCGCTAATATTATGGTGCGCACGGCGCGTCTACCGCTTGACCGGCAGCTTGCCGAGGGCACCTTTGACCTGTGCCTGATCGACTTTGGCTCGTCGCTGGCGCTTGAGCCTGCGTCGGCCGTGGCCGGTACCGGCGGCAAGGCATCCTTTACCGAGCGCTATGCCACGCTGCGTCGCGCGACGGTTGCCTATGCCCCGCCCGAGATGCTCACCGACGATATTCCCGATCTGCGCGCTTTGCGTATGTCGCCGGCGATCGACGTCTATGCCGCGGCAAGCACGGTTTACGAGCTCATTGCCGGCGTCGCGCCATACGAAGCCGCGCCGAGCACTTCGGGCACCTCGGGTTCGCGCAAAAAGACGCGCGACATCGCGAGCCCCTACCGTCTCAAGATGGACACGCGGCCCGACTATCCCATTGGTGCCCATGCGCCCGGTTGTGATTTGACTCAGCTGCTTCGTCGTGAGCCCGATGTGGCGCTCGCCGCGGCCGAGCAGGCCCAGCAGCTAGGGCTTGAGCCGGATTCCGAAGAGCTACGCGATGCGCTGGCGTTTGTCGATGCCCAGCTGTTCGACGTGGTGATGGCCTGTCTGTCCAGCCATCAAAAAGATCGTCCCGAGCCGGCGGCGGTCGAGGCGGCGCTCTCAGCGTTTTGTGACCACTATGCGCAAAATGTCGGCCGTTCGCTCCGCGGCGAGCCGCTCACGCCGTGCCCCATGGATGCGTCTGGCCGCGCGGTTCGTCGCGCGCTGATGGTCGGCGCGACGGTCGTCTGTGGCGTGGTTTGGGCTGTGATCGTGGTTTCGGCCGCGCTGCTGGCGTCGGGCGCTCGCGTGACGGCGACTTTGGGATCGCTCGTGTGGTCTGGGTCGCTACCGGGTATTATTGCCGCACTGGCGTTGGCGCTGCCAGGCATAGCCGGCGTTGCCGCGGGGGCGCTTGCGCGCGATCGGCGCTCGGGCTTCCTGCAGGGTGTGCTTGCGCTTTCTGCCTGCGAGGTTCCGGTGCTGGTTGTGGCTGCATGTAGCGTATTTTCCCAACGCGCCGTGATGGGCGGCCTTGTTGCCGCTCTGGTTGCAACCTATACGCTTACGTGGTTTTTGCTTGCGATGGGCTTTGCCTTTGAGCTTCCCGTTTCGGCACCACGACGCACAAAAGCCCAGATGGCGACTCCGCTTGCCGGTGGAGCCGCAGCTGCCCGTACTTTTGGCGGACCTGTCGAAGTATCGTCCGATTCTATTTCTACGACTAAGGAGGCCTAGGTCATGGCATCTCAAGTTGAGCTCACCCCATGCGGGGCCATGTTTGACATCTTTAAGCGCGCGGCGCATCTGAGCCATATCGAGCTGTGCGGCTTGGTGCTTTCGTCCCGTCCGCTCGCCGACGGCCGCAGCCCACAGAGCCGAGCCGCCGATCGCTCTTGGGTTTCCCGCTTTATCGTTCGCGCGCCGGTCGGCACGCTTCAGCATCACTACTTTGCCGAATACGGTACCTCGGCTGCGCGTATTATGTCGCAACTGGCCCTGCGCCAGCGCAATCCCATGGACTCCACGGCTGTGATCAATATGGTGTGCGGTCCTGCAGGTGAACCGATGGTACGCGCGCTCGAAGAGTGCCACCAGGACACGAATCTCTATCGCAACGCGCTCGATCGCCTGTCCCAGGCGGCGGAACTCATGCCCGCCGAGCGCGCCGAGGCCGTGCTGGTGCTGTTTGTCGCCGTCGGTTGTTCGGCGGATGTGCGGTCCTCGGTGAACTATGCCATCGACTACGCACACGCGACCTGTGGCGGAGGCACATCCACGCCGCGTTCGCTTGGCATGTCGCTGACTGCGGGCGAACGCGAACCCGCCCCGGCGCACCCCTTGGGCTTGCTGCGCGTGCAAAACAGTTTTGTCGTGAGCGCCCCGCGCTGGATTCAGCCGAGTGAGCAGGGTGTTGAGATTGGCGCGCTGGCCACTGGTGAGGGCGATATTACCGACGTCGGCGACGATGTCTCGGCCCGCCATGCCCATATCTGGTGCGATGCTCAAAATATCTGGCGCGTCGAGGACTTGTCGTCCACCAACGGAACCGTGGTGGTAAACGGGGCCACGCGCGTCTGCATTCAGGTCGAGCCCGGCCGTTCCGCCCAACTCAATCCCGGCGATGAGCTCAAGCTCGGCGAATCCACTACCTACGCCATCCTCTTCGGTGCCCTCTAGCCGGCAGATAGGGACGTTCCTTTTAATATGAGCAGGACATTGTCAAGAGGCAAAATCGGGCCTGGCCCCAACG
>USGN01000016.1 GCA_900554255.1 uncultured Collinsella sp.
CCTCCCTCAGCCGCATCTGGTCAAGCCGAGAAAAACCACCTTGGGTATAGCCAGTAAAGGCAGCGGTTTCGCTGACTGGGCCACAGGAAGGATCTAGGTAAACGAAGGTGCTTTCGGGGAGATTTTCGAGTGCGGCGGCGTAGTCACCTTGCATGATGGCCACATCCGCGGAGTTGAGGTACTCAGAAACAGCCCTCAATCCCTCTTCGTTGACGATATTGGGGTTCTCGTAGGCACCGAACGAGGCGTTGAGTTGTCCGGCAGCGTTGACACGGCACACGCCATTGAAATAGGTCTTGTTGAGATAGACGACGCGACTTGTCCGCTTCATCAGAGATAGAAGGGAATAGACAAGCTTATCACGATCCTTTCCTCGGATTTCGTAGAAGTATTCAGGAGTGTTCTCGTGCCTTTTCAAGTCGGCAATGAGATTCTCAACGTCATCCCGGATAACTCGATAGACGTTTACGAGCTCGGCATTGCAATCGTTTATCGTTGCGCTTTTCGGCTGCAGTGTCAGGAGCGTCGCCGCCCCACCGATGAAAGGCTCGCAATAATGGTCGAAATCGGAAACCAGGGGAAGAAGTTCAGGTAGCAGTTGCCGTTTCCCTCCGATCCATTTCAGAATCGGCTTGATCTGATGGATGGCTGGCACTTCGTCGCCTTTCTCTCGATTATGCCATGTTCAGTCTACGCCTTAACATTGGAAAGAGACGTGCAATTACGCAGTTTTCCTTGTCCAGTAATCCATAAAAAGGTACGGCGCGTTCTTGTAATCGCGCCACTTGGTGTCGTAGGTGCCCTGCGCCACCTGCCTCATCGCGAGCTCGCGCAGCTTCGCCCATTACAGTCTGAAGTGGGCCACCGATAAATTTCGATGGCGAGCATTCGGCGCATTGCCTACGATACGGGCAAGCCCCGAGGGGCCGCCGATCGGGCGCCTCCGGATGGCCGTCTGCCCCTGCCCCGTAGAGGGCCCGGGGGGTGTTGCCACCGGGGGCGCTCGCCGCTCCGGACGACTGATAGGAAACTGCCGGGCGCAAGCGCCACGGCCAGGTAATGTGGGTGTCGCAGGGAGGGGTTCCGATCGGCCTACCGATTGGAGGATAACACCGTGGCACCACCTAGAATGCCGGAAGCCGTCATCGGGCTCGATGTCGGGAAATTGTCCCATTGGGCATGCGTCGCGACCCGGGACGGCGAGATACTGCTGAGCGCCCCCGTCGCGAACAGGGAGGGCGATCTGGACTCGCTGTTCGGCCGCTTCCCCGACGCGCTCGTGGTCGTCGACCAGTCGCGCAACATAGGCGCCCTCGCGCTCGCCCGCGCCAAGGCGGCCGGGATGTCGGCGGCGTACCTGCCGGGACTCGCGGCACACGGGGCCGCCAGGCTCTTCGCCGGCGACGCCAAGACCGACGAGCGGGACGCAATGGTCATCGCGAAGACGGCGCTGGGCATCCCCGACGCACTCCTGCCGGTCGGGGATCCGGGCCCGACGGTCGCGGCGGCGAGGGCGCTGGCCGCCCAGAGAAACTTCCTGACCAGCGAAAACACCAGGAGCAAGAACCGGCTGCGCAGCATCCTGCTGGAATCGTGCCCCGCCTTCGAGGCGTTGGTCG
This sequence comes from uncultured Collinsella sp., assembly GCA_900554255.1. GTDB lineage: Bacteria > Actinomycetota > Coriobacteriia > Coriobacteriales > Coriobacteriaceae > Collinsella. Next base: position 1,620 of record USGN01000016.1, read on the forward strand.
ACCTGTCCGACGGTCCCCAGCTGAGGCTCATGGCATCCCTCGGCGGGGCCTGGTCGGTGGCCGACGCCGGGCCCCGCAGGGCGGCGGCGCTCACGCGCGGGGCGGCGCGCGGCAAGATCGAGGCCCTCGTCCGCTCGACGGCCTCCTCGACAAGGCCGGACGCGGCGGCCATCGCCGCCGAGGACCGGGCGGTGAGGCTGCTCGCGCGCAGGATCTCCGAGAACTCGGCGGAGATCGATGTGATCACGGCGGAGATATCCGCCCTCCTCGAGGGCGACGATACCTACCGATGCCTCCTGACGGTGCCGGGGATCGGCCCCAAAACCGCTTCCGAGCTCGCGATCTCCATAGATATCGAAGACTTCCCAAGCCACGACAGGCTCGCGTCGTACTGCGGCCTGGCGCCGCGCAACCGCCAGTCGGGGACCTCGATCTCCTCGGTGACGGCATCGCGCCAAGGCAACAAGAGGCTGAAGAACCTGCTCATATTCTCGTGCAACTGCCTTACCCGGACAGAGGGAAGATGGGGCGATTACTACGCTAGGTGCCGAGAGCGGGGCATGCCGCACGGCAAGGCGCTCAAGGCGCTGGCACGAAAGAGGCTGAAGGTCATCTACGCGATCATGCGGGACAGGGTGCCCTACGCCGCCTAGTCGAAGCGCTCCGAACAGATTGGAGCCCATCGGCCGAAAGGCCTGGCGTTAGCATGTCGCGATTCAATCTCGAAAACAGCATTGCCCAGTTGACAAAACTATAGGAACACCCCCCCCTGCGGGCGCGAAGCCGCGCGTCCACTTGAACCACGCTAGGTACGCGCCCAGGCGGCGCATGGAGACGCCCCTGAAGCGCTCCATGAAGCCCGCCAGGAGCGAGTGCGCATTGTTGATGCGGTTGATGACGCCCTCGTCGCGGTCTTTGCTGTCGCAGGCACCGTCCGTTGAACGAATATGACGATTTCAACCGACGCAATGCTTGCCCACACCATGACCCATGCCGAACCAACCGCAAGCGCGGCGAAAACAAATGCATCAGCGCCGCACAGCAGCGCGACAAAAAAACGGCACGATTCCAAAACAGATCATCGCAACGTATCGACACATGTCATGAAATGAAAAACGGCGTGGCCAAATACCGGCCATTCCACTCCCAATAAGGCCACCCAACCCTATGGCGGCTTCAATAAACCCAACGCAAGACGATGACATACCAAGATGTTACGTCAGCCCGTTCAACCTCATCAAACGCTAGACAACGCTGTACACACATAGCCGCAGGTAGACTGCATAATTCGCACCACCCCGCATGACTCCGCGCAATCCCGTCAACCGGCCGAATCGCGTCTTTTCCTGACTTTTGACTGGCGCCCAAAATCGCCGACACGACGGTATGCAACAGCGCAAACAGAAGGCTGTCCGTGTCAGGAACGGCTCAGGAAGCATGGATTAGATCTCATCGCTTTCCAGTTCTTCCACCGTATTCTGCTCAAGGCCGAACAAATCATTTTTCAGCCCCTCGTCGCCGTAGAAGACCTCGGCATCTTTGAATTTTTCATCGATGGCTTTCAATTTCGCATCGCGTTTGGAAATGAGTCCCTTGAATTGTTTGTACAACTCCCTATAAATGACGAGCTCCGCGGGATTCCTTGCGTCATCATCTGCGGGCGGTTCATCCATATCAAGTTCAGCGCCGTCTAAAATCAGGCTCACGATGGCAAGAACGTCGTTTTCGGAGATGTCGGAAATAGGGTGCGGGCTATCGTTCGCGGTAAGGCAGTAGGAGGCACCATGCTTTTCAAGCCTCAAGACTTTCATAATTGTTCAGCCTCCTCATAGTAGGCTTTACGCCGCTCATAAGATTCATAACCGGCCTCAAGAATATCCAGGACGGAAGCGTGCACACTGGGACCGTTGTCGCCGGAGTCCAGAGTCAAGGCTTTTTCTCGCAACCCACCAAACGCTATACCATAGCGCCCCTTATCGCGGTCGTAGGATGTGAGTAGAAGCTTATTCGGACTCAAGGCAAGGCCGAGCACTTGATTGTGGGTTGCCACCACAACGGTCGCGTTTCGAGCGAGTTCTCGAATCTTGATTGCGATGACATCGTCAAGGAACGGGTTGTCGAAGGACGACTCAGGCTCATCGATGAGCACGTATCTGGAGCCGGTCGCCTCCGCCAACCTACCGAGAAAGACGCACTCGGTTCTCTGCCCTCCGGAAGGCTCGGCATCTTTTTCATCCCTAACGCCAATCTCAATGTCGAACAGGGCTGGGGCGAGATGGTCGACACCGTCAATCGAAAGGAGCTTGTCGATGTAGTCCTCGGGAGAAAGCGTGGCCATTCCGGAAAGCGAAACGCCTCTACCCAGATGAAGAGAGTCCTTGATGCCCTGCGCATTCCCATAGCGCCTTCGCACCGCGATAACCGAGTACTTCGAGAACGTCTCGCCGCCGTCATCGCAAACGCGTTTCTCCTTCCAGCAAGTATTCAATAGAGTGGATGCTTTTTTGAAGAAAGCCTCGTCATCGAAGACGGAATCGAGGATGGGGTCGGGCTTAAGCTCGACGGAAGAGACGCCCAGCTTTTGCTTTACGGCTTTCGTAATCCTATTGGTCTCGTTCACGGCCAACCGCTTCAGAGCTGTTACTCGGGCTTCATTAACAAGCTGTTTAAGAAGTTCGATCAAGCGATCACGGCCAACGATCTTGTCAATCAGCGCCGCATGTTCCTGGGAGGAAAGCAAAGCCTTTGTCGCGCTGATAAGGTCGGCTGCATCCCCCTGTGGAGGAAGCTCGATATTGTCGGCACTGAAGAGGCAGCACTTGGAGTAACTGTCGCTCAGCGTAAAGGTCTGGGCATGCTTCTTGAGACCATCGAGATAGCGTTTTATGGCTTCTCTCCTTGAGGACTTGGTGCCTCGCCGAGCCGCTTCAGCAATCAGGGGCTCCCAAGGTTTGCGATAGGCATGAGCCAGGCTTGCAAAGCGGCTGTCAAGATTCTTGTAAAAGCTCTCCTCTTGGCTTGAATCAACAAGCTCTCCCTGTTTTATGTAGTACACATCGCCCTCGTCGCAGAGCGAATATATCCTGTCAAGGCTGAATGTCTTGCCAGTCGATCTTTTGCCCAAGATAAGGTTCACGCCGTTGATTGCGGTGACGCCAGGGTAAAACTCCAAATCGTCGTTGCCGTCTGAACTTAAGCGCACGTCATCAAAACTAAAAGAGTCGCGAACAGACTGGAAACTATTCGAAGCAGCTTTGAGATAAACACTTCCAGGCTTGTACCTCTTGCGCGCGCCGTCGGGGCTTTCGCACCCGAAGCGGTAATCGGTAAAGAAAACCGCAGGGCATGGGAGGGTGCGCGTCTTGTTAAATCGGATGGCCTTCGAAAGACTCGAGACTTCTACGGCGGAAACGCACCCACCGAGATTGCTCAGGTTTTGAAGACTAATCGCCGGTTCCTTCGAGTAGTGTGGAACGACAATAGACTCGTCTAAGAAAGGAAAGGCGTTGATGAACGACTGGAAATCCATTGAGGCGTGAGTGTTTCCGCCAAGAACACGCTGCACGTCATCACAGGAAAGAGCAAGATTGGGCGCTTCTTCGGGATTCGTGATAACAAGTATGTGGCAGCCCAAAGCACTGACCTCTACGCCAGGATAGACGGCACAGATGTCGGAAAGTCTATCAGCAATCTGCTCATATTGCTCATTGTCGAACATGTTGTGATTGGTGATGGCGATAGCGTCAAGCCGGTTGTCCATCACATGCTGGCGCAGCTGCTCAAAGGAGAAATCAAACGGTTCATCCCAAGCAGTTGAGAACGTATGAATATGAAGGTCGGCGCGAATCATTACGAATGCGATTCCGACGAGTCGTACTCGGCCGCAAAGGGCTCATGGCCTTTAAAGATGAAGTCGAATACCCCGTTCTCAAGCTCGACGATGTTGTAAACATAGCACCCAGCGTCGAACGTCTCTTGGAGATTTCGACGGGCAGACCTCCAGCCGTTCCCATCCGTCACCCAGAGGAACGTGAAGCCATCAATGCGCTGCGCCTCTTCGGTGAGCATCTTATAGCTGCGCGAAGTCTCGTTGAGCTTGGATCCGCCGCCGCTATAGAAGTTGGTCTCGATACCGTAGACCATGTCGTCGGTCTTGAGCACGAAGTCGAATCGCTTCTCGGCCTTGCCGTCGTTTGAGATCTCCGAGAGGTCCAAGCCCCAACGTTCCTCAATCTCGTGGATGTACATCTCCTTGAAGTACGTCTGCCCCTTGATGAACCCAGCCTTCTGAATATACTCCTCAACTAGGTCTTCCATGAGGTGCCCACCACGGTTTTTCCTGCCGTTGCTGTCGAGGCCCGTCTCCACGCCAAGCGCGTAGTCAACGAGGTCATGGGTGATGCGGTTGGCTATCATCTCGAAGAGGCCGGACTTGCGCATAAAGCGGGCGGCGCTTTCGACGTCGAGATGCTCGTCGAAGACATAGTTGAAGCCTCCATCCTCGTCCTGTGCGTAAATCTTCTTTTGCCGCACGGCTATCAGGATGGGAATGCACTTCAAGATTTCGGGATAACGGGTTGCAAGGCTCTTAAAGTCGTTCTCGATGTCCTTCGAGCCGATAAGCGAGTTCAGGATGTTGAGTTCGACGCGAATCTGGCTCACATTCTCCCAGACCTTGTCGAAGTCGATGTAGTAGCCATAGTTGGCAATACTGGGCCTGAACTGAGAAAGCCACTCCTGAAAGTCTCTAGCCATGAGGTTCTCCTTCCGCGAATAGGCTGGTTGTCGTCTTCCGAAGCCTCCTTGAGGCAAGGTGAACAAAATCCTCGCTTGAATCGATACCAATGAATGGACGGCCGAGCATCTTAGCGGCGACAGCCGTGGTGCCAGACCCAAGAAACGGGTCAAGTACCAAGTCCCCTTCATGGGTGGAGGCTAAGATGATGCGTTCGAGCAGATAGAGTGGCTTTTGCGTGGGATGCTTCCCCTCCGACTTCTCGGAGGCCTTGGTAAGCGGTCCCATCCAAACGTCCTTCATCTGTTTGCCGCCGTTGGCCGCCTTCATGTCGTCATAGTTGAAGCAGTGCCTGGCCTTCTTCGAGTCCTTCTTGGCCCACAGAACGGTCTCGGTTGAGTGCGTGAAACAGCGGCATGCAAGGTTGGGGGGCGGGTTGGTCTTCTGCCACGTGATGTTGTTGATAATCTTGAAGCCCTCTTGCTCAAGCGCCATACCGATGGAATAGATGTTATGCAGGGTGCCGGAAATCCAAATGGTTCCGGTTTCCTTCATGACGCGCTTGCACAAACGAATCCAACGACGATTGAACTCGTGCTTCTCTTCGAGCGTGTAGCCCTCGTCCCATGATCCTTTATTGACGGAGACCTGCTTGCCGCCGCTGCACGAGATGCCCCCGTTGCTTAGAAAGTAAGGAGGGTCAGCAAACACCATGTCAACGCTGTCCTCTGGCAACAGGGGCAGAAGGTCGAAGGAGTCGCCCAGATAGACCGCACCCGCCTCGTCGGCATAGTATGGTTCGTCAAGCTCACGCATAGTTCCGGATGATGACTTCCTCGCCAGTTCGCTTGCTAGCGTCGGAGTTAATCATGCGCTTCACGGGCACGGCCTCAATCGTATAGCCCTCATACAACTCGTTGATGAAGTCCGTGTTGTGGTTCGTGAGCATGCAATAGCACCCGCGCTCGTCGAGGCGGCGGAACACCATCGCGAGACGTTCGTGGTCCTCCTTGGCGAAACCTTCCTTGGTGTAGGCCTCAAAGGAAGTGTCGTTAAGAGGGGCGTAGGGGCTGTCAAAGAAGACGAAGTCTCCCGGTTGCGCAGCCTCGCAGGCCTCCTCGAAGTCACCGCAGTGGATGTCCACGCCTTGAAGATACTCGGAGACGGCTCTAAGGTTGCCTGCGTCATAGGAAACCCGAGTACTGTTGTTGTAGGGAACGTTGAACCGGCCTTTGGCATTCACTCGGTAAAGCCCGTTGAAGCAGTGCTTGTTGAGGAAGATGAATAAGGCGGCGAGTTCGGTATCGTTTTCTCCGGCGACGAGCTTGTCGTTGTACCTCTGGCGAACCTCGTAATAATAGGCCCTGGGGTCATCGCCGAAGCCGCCGTCAAGCTCGTCAAGCTTTAACATCAGCGCATCAAGGTCATCGCGAATGGCAACATAGGTGTTGATAAGCTGAGCATTGACATCGTTGACGTGGGCGATCTGCGGCTCAAATCCGAACAAGACCGCTCCCGCACCCACAAAAGGCTCGTAGTAAGAACCATAGGAAGCCGGCTGCCTATCGCGAAGCCTATCGAGAAGCTGGCCTTTGCCACCAGCCCACTTGCAAAACGGCGTAGGACGCTCGCTCACTTGCCCTCCTCTAAGCCTAGAAGCTTGTACTTTGCTCTATTATAAACGGCGGAGACAACACTTTAGAACGCATCTTCTCTGTGCAGCTAAAGAACGCGATCGCCTAAGCGGGAGAGGAATAACAATGCTTGGATTGTTCGGAAACGACAAGAAGCCCAAACTGCAGACCAGCGGCTACAACGGAAGCGAGCCGACACGCGTGTGCCCACATTGCGGCAAGGAGAAGCCACTGAGCGCCTTCGGCTTTCGCGACATGGGCGAAGGAAACATCAGGAATCAGTCCTGGTGCAAGAACTGCAGGAGTCGTGGTTGATTATGCCTCAACCGAGAGGGGTGTCGAGAAGATAGGGTAAGGGATGGCTTACGCATTCCCATCAATGGAGAAAGGCACTCCCGCCGGCAACGCTGCGGAGACCTGCGCTATGCTCCATCTCATGTGCTACTCGGAGGAGCGCGACGTGATCGAGCACTTCGCCATCGATTGCTTTAACGACGTAACCGGAATGGACGGATCGTGCTTGTCCTTGTATGACGTGCAATCGAAGGCCGGCAATAACATCAACCCGGCGAAAATCGGCGAGGATTTAGCAACGCTCTTTGAGAACGCAGTGAGCGAGTTCTCCCAATACTTTGTCACGTTTACCTTGTTTGTGGGCGGAGTTTCGTCCAGCGTGCTTGAAACTCCTGAACTGACTGAATTCGGCTACCACGACATGAAGCCTAAGGCACAGGAGAGTGTTAGGGCCCATTTGATCTCTGAGGTCAAGGAGGGTCATAAAGGCCGTTTCGCCACTTACGTAACCGACGAGAACATTGATAACTTCCTGTGCAAGGTCAGGTTCGTTGTCTCTAAGGCTGAACCCGCAGAATATATACGCGTCCTCGCGCACACATCCTCAGCGCTCATGCCAGGCGACCGCGAACTTATGAATATCTTTACCCAGATTCGGGACAAGCAGTCTGCGCTAAAAAACCGTGGAGCCATCGTTGGGGAGAGCATCAACCGTCCAGACGAGGTAACCAACTATGGCCGAATAATCAAGTGGCGTGAAATCAAGCTTCTAATAATCGAGCGACTCCTTGACCGGAGGTTCTACAAAGACAAAGCGCCGGCCGAGTTCATGGAATATCTCGAAACCCTACCCCCAGAAGAGGACATCAAAGACGTCGCGGAGGACTGCAGGAACGAAATGCTCATGCAGTACTTTGACAAGAGCGACAGCGATGCATTCTGGAGACTCTTCGATGAGATTGTGACCGTAGTCGAAGCTGGCCCCGATGCTTCCATCATCGACGTATATAGGAGTATCGACGTCAAAACACTGAAGGCCTGCCGGCATATGGAGCCACGCTCGAAGCTCTACTTCATAGCCACGATTAAGGATGGTCTGTCGCATGTTGAAGATTAAAGCCGTTTACATAGGCAACGAGCTCGAGTCGTATATCCAAGATGGCTTCACGAGCGGGCTCAACATCATCACGAGTGCAGAGAACCATGTCGGCAAGACCATAGTCATGCAATCCATGATGTATGCCCTCGGAGCAGACGCGAAGTTCCCGCCCTCGTTTAAAGACAAGCAGTACCTCTTCATCGTCGACATCGACGTTGACGGCCGAGAGATTTCAATACTGCGGAATAGGGACAACTTCGTCGTCAAAGAAGGCGATAAGATTACGCCCCTCGAAGGGAAGGGGGCCTTCGACGAGTACTGGTGCGGGAACATAAGCCAACTTCCCACTATCATCAAAGATGGCTCCCCCGTGCTGGCGGGGCTGTCGCTCTACACCCAAATGGCGTTCGTACCTCAAGCAGATAGGACCACATCAAACACGCTTGGCGGCTATTTCAGAAAAGGCGACTTCGCTGAAATGGTTTTCGCTCTTCATGGGATGGCCGCACGCCAGATCGACGGGGAGACCGAAATAGAGCTCAAACGGAAGAGGGATGTGCTCAAGGCGCGGGAAAGGGAACTATCCAGACAAGCGGCGGCACTTCGAAAGGCCGGAGATTCCCTCGCCATGGTGAGCCCGACGGCCGACAGGGAGGAAACCCTTCGCTTTGTAGGAAAGCTTGATGAGCTGAAGGACGAGATCTTAAACCTCAAAAAGCAACGCAATCATGCCTATACCAGAATGAAGAAGAACGAGTCAGTTCTCGGTGAACTTAGGTCGCTAAACAGAGAGGTGCAGCTAGGGTCAGTCGTCTGCTTGAACTGCGGGAGCGAATCCATAGGCTACAAGATGCCGGGCTCCGAGTTCGTCTTCGACGTCACGACACCAGACATGCGATCCCAAATCCTTCGTTCCGTACAAGACCGCATAGATGCGTATAGGGAGGAAGTTGCCGAGCTTGATAAGGAAATTCGCACCGCACAGCGGAAGTTCAACGAGCTCGCGAACTCAAGGGAAGTTACGCTCGAGGATATCTATGCGGCTCGCGAAGACTACGGAACCCTCGAAGACGTAGACAGGCAGCTCACATCAGTCCGGGATAAAATCGAGGACATCGAGAAAAGGCTGAAAGATTCCACGCAAGTGGACAAAGAGCTGAGCGAAGGCCGCAAGGCTTACAAAGACTCATTACTCGACACGATGAACCGAATACGACGAAGCTTGAACGAAGACCCCGATGCGGAAGAGTACGACGACCTGTTCACGCCTGCAAACAGTCCGCATATGGGCAGCGAGGCCACCGAGTTCTTTCTGGCTCGAATCTACTCGCTTGCGATACACACTAACCATGGGATGCCTATTTTGATTGACTCGTTCCGAGCAGAGGAGCTGTCAACCTCACGAGAGGAGCGTGCACTGCCGTACTTCATCAACCTGCCCAATCAGGTGATCTTCACTGCCACGCTCAAGGGTCAAGAGGCGGGAAAATACAGCAATGAGCCCAACATCAACAATATCGACTACACAGGCTATAAGATCAACAAACTTCTCTCAGACGAGGGCAACGGGGCCTTTGCAGCCAAAGTCAAAAGCTTTGGCATCAGGCTGGATGGCTAGTCGATTAGCCGTGGGAAACACTTCTTGGTGTCCATATAGGTAAGCTCAAGCGCAACCATCGGTCGCTCTCCCCCCAGGGGGCGCTGTGCCATCATGGTTATGTCGCAACCCAGCCCGTTTGGAATGACATTGCCACGGCTCGTGTCCACTATCGCATAACCGATTGGGAAGACCGCGACGCGGGCGACGGTATAGCCGGCTGGCTTGGCGGGGTCGGTCACATCATTGCACCAGCCAGTCGTGCTCATGGGGCTATCCATACTGGGAATGCCATACATGAAGACACAGTAGTGGCCAGGGAAGGCATTGCTCTCCCTGTCCAAGAGGAAGCCTTTGCAGTCGAGCATGGATCCCGGCTGCGTGATTCCGCAAAAATTACTCACGATATGCTTGAAAACCGCGAGCACATTCGCCTTGTCAGTCTCGATATGAACGCCCTTAGCATCGCTAAGGTCTTCGCTGATGAATAAGGAGCCCAATGACTGGGCAAAGGCAGCGTATTCCTTGACGTAGTTCCGCCCTAAGTAGCTGTTGCAAGAGGAGCACAGCGTGCTGAATCCTGACGTGCGCTGTTCCTGACGGTATCGAAGGCTGCCACGGCCTTCAAAGTCAAAGCTGCCAGTCAGCTCGGCAATTTCCACGGCGCTGTATGCCTTAGAGAGATTGGTATTACCGAGGGCTTGGGGAGGAATGTGCTCAAAGCTCAGAGGGCCGGTCTCGCCGCAAACATGGCACACGCCCTCAATCTTCTTCTTGGCCATGCATGCCTCACCCATAGACGGCAGTTCCAGCCACGGGACCCAGAATATTGCACGCCACGGTCATCTGCGAAACCAACGCGGCGGTCCGTTCAACCCTCTCTTCGCCCGCCGTGCGCACCCTCTCAATTTGAAGCACTGACTTCAGCAGCGATTGGACGCCATATTGGACGCAAAGCATCGCCAGCACAACGAGCGCAAGAGGCAGCGAACGCTTCATGGGGATGAACAGCAGCCCGGCAATCATCAAAATAATGCCGAGGGCTGCAAGGGTCCCGCGATACCTTTCTCGGTCTGCCAAAATCCCGCCTGCCGGAGTCGCGAGCACGCCCGGTATGAACGCTATCGCCGCGGCGGCGCCATATAGCGTCTTTTAGCGTCGCGGATGGCAAACGCAGGCGGCCCTACACCGCGGAGGGGCCGTGCTCGCCGGTGCGGATGCGGATGACCTCTTCGACCGGCTCGACCCAGATCTTGCCGTCGCCGACAGCACCGGTGCGGGCAGCGTTGCAGATGATCTCGACAATGCCATCGACGTGTTCGTCGGCGCAGATAAGGGTGAACTGCACCTTAGGAATCGTGTTGACGAGCAGCTCGTTGCCGCGCACGTACTCCTTCCAGCCATGCTGCGCACCGCAGCCCTGTACCTGATTGATAGTCATGCCGCGAACATCGGCAGCGAACAGCGCGTCTTTAAGAACCTCGAGCTTCTCGGTACGAACAATCGCCGTAATCTTCTTCATATTGAATTCCTCTCTAAGGGAGTGGGTCTGGCAGAACGTTTGAAGTCGCTAGTCCAAGCCACTGAATGATGGATACGCGCTCTCTCCGTGTTGACTTGCATCCAGGCCCAGCGCCTCGTCGGCCTCGTCCACGCGCAGGCTGCCGTGGAACAGTGCCTTGACCACCGCGGCGATCACCAAATCGAGCACCAGCACAATAGCGACCGTAACCACAATGCCCAAAATCTGCGAGACGAGCAGCGACACATCGCCCGTGTAGAACAGGCCGCCCTTACCGGTCCACGAGAGCTCCGGCACGCAGAACAGGCCCGTGAGTACGCCGCCCAAGATGCCGCCGATGCCGTGGCAACCGAACGCGTCGAGCGCGTCGTCGTAGCCGAACTTGGTCTTAAGATGGCTGATGGCCAGGTAGCAGACGGGCGATACAATCAGGCCCATGACCAGCGCCGCCCACGGCTCGACAAAGCCCGCGCCCGGCGTGACCAC
>USGN01000017.1 GCA_900554255.1 uncultured Collinsella sp.
TCAAGAAGTATTTGATTTTCTCGGTAGACGGCAGATGGGCATGCCGGTCACAAATTTCGACCCCACCCGTATACCGCATTTGTTGCATACTCATATGAAAGGAAAGGGTCGCTCACCAAAGCGTATCCCTCACCAAGACTCAAAGTCATCATGTTGGAAAATGCTCATCTGTCGGAAGGAGTCGCTGTGGCAAAACAGCGCGTTACGATCGCAGACGTCGCTCGAGAGGCGGGAACCTCGACGGCAAGCGTCTCGTATTACCTCAACGACAAACGAGAAAAACTTAGCGAAAAGACGCAGAACAAAATCGCGCGCGTCATTAAGGAACTCGGATACGTTCCCAATGCCCAGGCGCAAACGCTCACCGGCAAACAAACCCACGTCATCGCCATCATCATTTTGGATAACACCAACAAATGGGCGGGGCTCGTTCTCAATGGCATGGAGCAGGTCATGCTCCCCGCGGGCTACCAGACGGTCGTTTGCACGAGCAACTTTAACCCCGAGACCGAGCTCATGTACGTCGACAAGATGCTCTCGCTGGGCGTCGATGGCTTTATCATCCAACCCACGGCAAATTTCAAAGCCGTCCACGACCGCATTAGGCGCGCCGGCAAGCCGGTCGTCTTCTTCGACGCTGCCATCTATAGCCCGGGCACCAGCTGGATTAAAACCAACCTCTACGACGGCGTGTACAACGCCACGCAGGCGCTTCTCGATGCCGGCTACGAAGATTTCTTTTCCATCGCCGCCAACATGACCGAAATGCGCACCCGCATGGAGCGTTTCCAGGGATATGCCGAGGCGCTAGCCGCGAATGGACAGCTCTACAAAGCCATCCCCATCGATCACAACAAGCCGTCAATCAACGAGCTCACCGAATACTTTAAATACAAGTTCAACCCCGCCAAGCGCACGCTCATCTTCGTGCAAAACCAATGGGCACTTCCGCGCGTCTACAAGGCGCTTCAGCCCATGGTCCATCTGCTCCCACAGCAAATCGGCCTTTTGGGACTCAACTGCGAAGACTGGACCAACCTCACCACGCCGACCGTTTCTACCATCATCGAGCCCGTCGACCAGGAAGGTCGCGAAGCAGCCGAAATGCTGCTCGCCCTACTTGACGGTAGCAGCGAACCCGGCGAGCAGCGCATTCTCGAGTGCAAGCTCAACTGGCTCGACTCCACCTCGATCTAGACCGCGGGATAAATGAATCAGTAACGTCTATCCCAAATCTTGAGTATTTGTTCGACAAAACGGCCTCTGCCAGCTCCTGCTAGACTGGTAGACTCCCAACCGTCCATCCAGGAGCCTCCATGTCGCGCAAGTCCGCCTACAAGCAAGTACTTTCCATCGGCACCGCCGTGGTGCTGGGGTTTGCGCTGTTTACGGGGTCGCTTGATGGAGCGCCCAAGCTGCTGTCGCCGCAAAGTGACGAGCAGGCGGCGGCTCTGGCCGAGAAACAAAACGAGAGTCCCAGCCGCACCGACGACGAGACAGCCCTGGTTGCCCGACTCGAATCGGGAACAGCGAGCTCCTCGGACTCTCAAAACAGCCAGGATGCTGGCGATGGCCCCGATTCCGCCGCGACCGACACCGGTGACGACGCCTCCGAGGACAGTGCCGCCACCCCCATCGACGAGGTCGAAAACCCCGATCTCGACCGGGCCCGCGGCGTATATCTCAGCAGTATTCCCGACTACGCCGGCAACCCCTACGTTGCCTTGCGCGCCGACAGCACGCACCCGCTCGGCACGCCGTCATTCACGCTCGATGAATACGTGCGTGCCACAGAAGAGGGCTGCTTTAAGAAGTTCTCCAAGCTCGACAGCTTGGGCCGCACCCGCAAAGCGCTCGCCTGCGTGGGCCCCGAATCGCTTGGTCAAGGCGAGCGCGGCGATATCTCGCGCATCCACCCCGCCGGCTGGCACCAGCAGCGCTACGACTTTATTCCAGGCCAGAGCCTGTACAACCGCTGCCACCTTATCGCTTGGTCGCTCTGCGGCGAAAACGCCAACCGCAAAAATCTCCTCACCGGCACGCGTTATCTCAACGAGACAGGCATGCTACCGTTTGAAGAGCAGATTCTCAACTACATCCGCGAAACGGGCAACCACGTGCTCTACCGCGTCACGCCCATGTATAACGAAGAGGAACTTGTCTGCCGTGGCGTGCGCCTTGAGGCTCAATCGGTCGAGGACCACGGCAAGACCCTCTGCTTCCACGTATATTGCTATAACCTACAGCCGCACGTGCAGGTCGACTACGCCACCGGCCGCAACCAGGCATCCGGAGACTAGTGCCGACCGCGCCGCCCGTAACCCAAAAAAATGATCCGTTTTCCTCCGTCCCCAAGGGATCAAAAAGGGCCGCCCCGGTTACCCAGGGCGGCCCTTGCATCGGCATGCATGTTGCAGGCAAAACCACGCGTTACTTGGCGCGGCCCTCCTCATAGCGCTCGACCAGCTTGGCCTGAACGTCATAAGGCACCTGCTCATAGCCTGCGGGCTTCATGGTAAAGTCACCCGTGCCGCGCGTGATAGAGCGCAGGCGCGTCGAGTAATCCGTCAGCTCGGCCAGCGGCGCCTGGGCAATAACCACGGTATCGCCGCGCTCATCGGTCTCCATGCCCGTCACGCGACCGCGCGATGCCGAGATGTCGCCCATCACGGCGCCGGCGTAGCTCTCGGGGATAGTCACCGTGATTTCCTCGATGGGCTCCAGCACCACCGGGTCGGCATCGGCGCATGCCTTGCGCAGGCCGATGCGAGCCGCCGCGCGGAACGCCATCTCGTTGGAGTCGACGCTGTGATACGAGCCGTCGTACACAGCAACGCGAATGCCCGTGAGCGGATAGCCGGCAATGATGCCGTCCTTCATGGTCTCCTGGACGCCCTTGTCCACGGCGGGGATCAGCGAGCGCGGAATGCGGCCGCCCACGACCTCGTCCACAAACTCATAGCCGTCGCTCGTGCCGTCGGGCCCAATGAGCGGCTCCACGCGCAGCCAGCAGTCGCCGTACTGACCGGCGCCGCCGGTCTGCTTCTTATGGCGGCCCTGGGCACTTGCCGTACGGCGAATGGTCTCGCGATACGGAATGCGGATCGGCACGCTCTTGGCCACGACTTTGGTGCGATCCTCCAAACGGTTGAGCAGCACCGAAACCTGCGCCTCACCCACCGCCGAAATGATGGTCTGGCCAGTCTCCTCGTCACGATCGATGCTCATGGTCGGATCAGCCTTGCACGCCTTCTCGATAAACGTATAGAGCTTCTCTTCGTCGCCACGGTTCTCGGCCTCGATGGCAATGCGGTACTGCGAGTTGGGGAACTTAAACGCCGCAGCCTCGACCTTGCCGGTAATGGAGAGCGTGTCACCCGTCTCTGCCGCCAGCTTGGGAGCCACGATGATATCGCCGGCATAAGCGTGGCCGACCTCGGTCATGTCACGGCCGCACATCACATACAGGTGGGCCAGACGATCGCTCTTGCGGGTACGCGCGTTGATCAGCTCAAGACCCGGCTCAAGCGTACCCGTCAGCACCTTGATAAAGCTGATGCGACCCTGCTGCGGATCGGCCAACGTCTTAAACACAAACGCCACCGGGCGGTCATCGTCACTCGAGATCTTAAGCGAATCGCCGTCGATGAGCGGCATCTCGCCGTAGTCCGTCGGCGCCGGGAAGTACGTGGCGATGTCGTCCATCAGCGAGTTGACGCCCTGCTCCTTAATGCAATCGCCCGCAAAGACCGGCACAAAGATGCGCTCGGCAATCGCCTTCGACAGCAGGCCTTCAAGCTCCTCCTGCGTCAGCGTCTCCTCGCCTTCCAAGTACTTCATCATCAGTTCGTCGTCAGCCTCGGCCACCAGCTCGCACAGATGGTCATGGGCTTCCTCGGCCTGGGCACGATACTCCTCGGGAATCTCCGACTCAACTGCCTCGGTGCCGTTGCAGTGGCGCGCCTTCATACGCACCAGGTCGATAATGCCGTCAAAGTCCTCGCCCTCGCCCCAGGGAAGGGTCACGGCGCCCAGGCGCGTGCCAAAGCGCTCTTGCAGCAGATCCATCGTGGTCGCAAAGCTGGCCTCGGAGCGCGACAGGCGGTTTACGAACACCGCACGCGCCAGGCGCAGGTCCTCGGCGGCATACCAGAGCTTAACCGTCGTAGGCTGCGGGCCGGCCTCGGCGTCGACCACGAACAGCGCCGTCTCGCAAACGCTCATCGCAGCAAAGGCGTCGCCGATAAAATCGGGGTAGCACGGGGCATCGAGCACATTGATGCGCGCGCCCTTCCAGTCGATCGGCGCGATGGTCGTCGAGATGGAAAATGCACGCTTGACCTCTTCGGGGTCATAGTCGAGCGTGGGCTTGGTGCCGTCGTGGCCGCCCAGGCGGGCGGTCTTGCCGGAAAGGTGGAGCATGGCCTCGGCGAGTGAAGTCTTGCCCACCCCGCCTTGGCCTACGAGCACCACGTTCCTTACGTTACCGGTCTTGGGAGCACCCATGATGACCTCCTTGCAGGGCCGCGCGCAATGCGCGACGCCAACGGGGAGAGTTCGCGGTCGGTGCCATCCCGGGAGCAGCATGGTCGGCAGCCGAGCCGACTCACCCTCCAAATGTCCTATGCCACCACCCTACCCTCACGGGCGGCTGTCCATGCATACCTTTCGGCGCACGTATGAATACAGGCGGCGAGAGGAAGAGACAAGCGTGTGAGGCGATTATTGAACCCCGTCGATGCAAACAAAAGCCGCCACAGACCGTAAGACCTGCGGCGGCTTCGCCTCAATTAATAGTTGAGTAAATACCTGAGCCTACCCCTCGATACGGCTCAAGAACTCACGGGTACGTTGCTCACGCGGGTGATTGATAACCTGCTCGGCCGGACCCTCCTCGACAATGCGGCCTCCGTCCATAAAGACCACGCGATCGGCAACATCGCGCGCAAACTGCATCGCGTGGGTCACGATCACCATCGTCATATTCTGCGCGGCAAGGTCTTTAATGACACGCAGCACCTCGGCCGTTAGCTCGGGATCGAGCGCCGAGGTCGGCTCGTCAAAGAACAGGATCTCCGGGTCGAGCGCCAAGGCGCGGGCGATACTCACGCGCTGCTGCTGGCCGCCCGAAAGCTCACACGGCACCTTGTTCTCGTTGCCCACAAGCCCCATCTGAGCAATCAATTCATGCGCACGAGCTTCCGCCTGCTCGCGCGGGCGCTTAAGCACGCGAATCGGCGCGTCGATGATGTTTTTCATCACGGTATAGTGCGGGAACAGGTTGTAATTTTGGAACACCAGGCCGAATCGCGAGCGCGCCTGTTTGGGCACATCGCCCTTCGCATAGACCGCGCCCGAACCCGCATCCGTCGCAACGGCAAGGTCACCAAACGAGAGCGAGCCACCGTCGAGTGTCTCGAGCAGCGTGGCACACCGCAGCAGCGTGGACTTGCCGCCACCCGAAGGCCCGATAATCGCCACGACCTCGCCACGCTTGACCTCGAGCGAGATATCCCTGAGCACCTCATTGCCGCCAAACGCCTTGCGCGCGTTCGCTATATTCATTACCGAATTAATCATGGTAGTAATCCAATTTTTTCTCGGCGGCGCCCAGCAGCATCTCGACCACAAAGTTAAAGACCCAGTAGATCAACGCCGCAATCGCAAACGGCACCATGCTCACTTGCGAGGCGACCAGCGCCTTGGCCGTCGAGAACATCTCACCCACGCCAATGGCAAACGCCAGCGACGTGTCCTTGACCAGCGTGATGATCTCGTTGCCCATCGCCGGCAGAATACGCTTGGCGACCTGCGGCATCACGATATACAGAAACGTCTGCACGCGCGAATAGCCCAGCACCTCGGCAGCCTCGTATTGACCGCGCGGAATGGACTGCAAGCCCGAGCGATAGATCTCGGCAAAGTAACCGGCGTAGTTGATGATGAACGCCACGACGCACGCCGTCCACTTGGAATCGGGCGTGAGCAAAATGCCAAACACGTAGTACGGGGCAAAGTAGATGGCAAACATCTGCAGCATGAGCGGCGTACCGCGCATGACCGAAATGTAGATGCGCGCAATCCAGCGAAGCGGCACGATTTTGCTCATGCGCATAAACGCCACGGGAATTCCCAGCGGAATCGACCCGAGCAGCGTCAACACAAACAGCTGCAAACTGACCAAGAATCCCTGGCCAAGCATCTGCATCATGACCTGAATAGACAACCTACCTTCTCCTTCGCAGCAACAGAACGGCTGATCTTATTCTCAAATAGGCACAGTGCCCAAGATTGCGAGCGACAAGCCCGACGAAGCGTACTTTGGTACGCGAGGAGGGTTGGAGCCGCAAGGTTGGGTGCTGTGGCTATTTGAGAACCCAGTTGTCGAAGGACAGGCCGTAGCTCGCGTACTTGTCGCACAGGTCCTTGACCGTGCCGTCCTCGTAGAGCGCCTTGAGCGACTCGGTCACGGCGTCGGCCGACTTGGTGTCGCCCTTCTTAAAGCCGACGGCGTAGTGCTCGCTGGACAGCGGCTCATCAAGCTGCGTATAAGCATCGGGCTTGGCGGCAAACTGATACTGGGCAATCGAAAGGTCGCAAGCCACGGCATCGACCGCGCCGCTCTCGAGCTGCATAAAGGCCGTGTTGTACTCGCCGATCGTGTCGAGCGTGGCAAACGTCGCCGCCAGATCCTTCTGGTCACCCTCGAGCACATCCTGCGCAGCGGAATCGGTCTGCGTAATCACGGTCTTGCCGGCAAGATCGTCCCAGCTCTTGATACCCGCGTCCTTCTTGACCACGAGCACCTGCTCGTTAAGCATGTAAGGCTCGGAGAACGTGTAGTCGTCCTCGCGACCCTCCATGGTAAAGCCGTTCCAGATGCAGTTGATGGCACCCGAGTTGAGCAGCGTATCCTTGGCATCCCAGTCGATGGCCTCGTATTTGACCTCCCAGCCCTGCTTATCGGCAACAGCCTTGGCCAGATCGAGATCAAAGCCGGTGTACTCGCCATCGTCGCCCACAAAGCCGTACGGAGGATAGGACTTATCAAAGCCCACCACGAGCTTCTTGGACTCCGCAGCGCCCTTCACGTCCTTGGCTGCAGCAGAACCGGCAGCGGAACCCTTGCCGGCACCACCGCCGCAACCGACAAGACCAAGGCCAAGCACCGTGGCGAGCGAGCCGGCTAGACCAACAAACTGACGACGAGACATATCGGTGTTCATGGTATCCCCCCTTGATGGCACTTTAGTTAAGTAAAGTGAGTCGTGTAACGTTCAGAATCATACACTTTAGTGAGATGGAGTACAAGGGAGGGTTTGCCCGCCGCGTGAGGGGTGTGGGGGTTAAGTTTCCTGCTCTACAGTCCTGCTCACGACGGAGGCCACATTAAGTGGCCTCCTGTTCGTGCGGAACTCGCGATAAACCTAAGCCGGTGTCCCCGCTCTCCCGGGGCCGGCAGAATCTAGTTGTTCAGCATGCGGTCGAAGCTTCCCGAGTCGCCATCCCGATAGTCTGCGGTCATCAGAATCTCCTGCGGAATGCGCCCGCCTTCACGTAGCACGTTGCGGAACTGCACGCGCGTAACCATAGGCAGATCCTTAATCGTCGCCGCCAGGTTCTGCGGCACGCCCTGGTTGGCAGCCGCGGGCTCGCACGCGCCGCCGGCCTTCACGCGACGCTTATGCTCGGCGAGCATGGCGCGGTACATGCCGGCATGCAGGCGAATCTCAACCACATTGGCATTGCGAGTCTGCTCGACAATGCGCGCGCCCTCGCGATCGATATCGCCTACGTAGTAGACGTAGTTAAAGCGATAGCCAATCTCAGCCAGATAATCGTCCAGGGCATGCGAGACGCTCGCCTTGCATCCGCCGCCAAAAATCACGCCGCCCACCTTGATGCCAAAGAGCTTGGCGTGCTTGCGGCCACGCAGCAGCTTGACGATCTCGTCGTAGGTGTCCAGGTTCTCGACCATAATGAACGGCTTGTCGGCTCCCAGCGTAAAGAAGCCCGTAAAGTGCACGGGGCGATTGGGGGCGACCTTGATCGCCTGCATGCTGATGCCCTTTTCGGTCATACGCCTGATCAAGCGCTCACCGTGCTTGCCGTCAAAAGCCTTCTCGTCGTTAAAGATCTGGTAGGCACGCTGGCGGCGCGAGGCAACCGGCGTATCGGCACCTCGGTTCTGCTCGATCCAAGCCTGGATGATTGCGATTTCCTCGGCAATCTTGCGGTTGGACATCTCGTTGTGCTGAGTGCGCTGCGGAGCCTTTTTGCCGTCCTTGCCCTCGACCTTTACGATCTGTGTCTGCTGCTCCTTAATCTTGGAGAGCGCCATTGGCGTGGGAACGACCTTGAGCAGCTGCCTGCCCAGGACACGGGCCAGAGCAAACGCCGAAACCTCGCCATGAGCGGGCTGCTCAGGCTGCTGGGCGGCCGCATCGTTTGCAGTCGGTTTGGGCTGCGCCTGGGATTTGTGCTTGGAATCTGCCTGAGCTTTGCGCTCTTGCTTTGGCGCGGACGAGCTCTTTTGCGAACGTTCAGGCTTGTCCCCCTTCGCCGGCTGGCGCTTGGGCTGCTCCACCGGGGTCTCAGCCTTCACATCCTTGTTTTGCGTTGTCGCCTTCTCGGCCACGGTTTCGGCATTTGAGCCACGTCCGCCACGGTGACGACGACGGCGGGGCTTGCTCGAAGCGCTCTCCCCCGCCTGTTTATCAGCGGACTGTTGAACTTTGACCTCGGTGTCAGCCGCAGGCTGCGACTCGGAAGGTTGCTGCTCGCGAGCCGCCGGCTCAACGGTTTTCTCGGTTTGTTCGGCCTTATCGGCCTGAGCGGTCGAAGCCGGCTCGCCCTTCTCCTGACGCTTTACGGGATACGCGCGCCCTGCAAAACCGCGGCCGGGACGACACGAACCCGGAGCCCTCTTGGCAGACTCCTCAACATCGTCTGCAACCTCGGAAGGCTCTTCAACCTCACGCGCGACATCCTGCTGCGCAGCCTTGAAGTGAGCACCGCGACGACGCTTGGGCTCTTGGGCCTCCACGGGCTTTTGTTCCTTCGCGGGCTTCTGCGACTCAGCGGCAACCTCGGTCTCAACAGCCTCAGCATCCGTCTCACCCTTTCGAGCAACGGCGCGACGGAAGCGCTCCTGCTGGGCGCGGCGCTGCGCATCGCGCTTGCCACCCCCGCCAAAACCGCCGCGTCCTGCCTTGGCCGTAAAGGCACGCACGACGTTCTCATCGAGCAACTCATCGGTATCGACATGCTCACGCGGGGCAACTTCTTCCACAGCAGGCACGTCAGCGGGATCCTCGACGACAAAATCCTCGACGGACTCGGCAGGCTGCTCCTGGGCATCGCGAATCTCGGCATTGATGGTATAGAACGCCGGGCGCCCGTTAATGCCGCTACCCTCGATCTTGGTCACGATATTTGCCGCGATAAGCTCATCGCGCATCGCCTTGGTGTCACATTCCTTATCGACGGAGCGGAAAATTTGCGCCAGCGCGCTCGACTTGATCTTGAGCGCCTTGCGGCAAAGCAGGTCGTAGGCAACCAGCTTGGCACGCTCAGCAGAAAGCGATGTCTGGCTGCTCAGACGCTCAGCCAGGGCATCGACATTATTTTGGTTATCGGAATATACCGTCTTGGCCACGGGGCCCCTTTCATATGTACACATATACGTCTATATGGTACAACGCGCGCCCTTATCCACGCAAAACATCTGCGAGAACACTCGAGCGTCACCCGCTTTTGCATGAAAAAAGACCGAGCCCGCGAAGTCGCGGACCCGGTCTTTCCGAGTCAAATGGATGGGAGATTCAACCCGTCCGACCGACTAGGCCTTGGCGGCCTCGGCGTCGGCAGGAGCCTCAGCGGCAGCGGCGCGACCGTACTCGGCCTTGCCCATATCGGACCACTCGGGCTCCTCATCAGGCATGGAGCCAGCCTCCTTGCCGAAGAACTCCTTGAGGCAGTTGACGGCAACGATGAGGCCCAGGACCATCAGCAGGACGGCAAAGACGAGCTGCAGGCCCTTGGTGGCGGCGACGGAGACGGCGGCCGTGGTGGCGGTAGCCGGGATGGTACCGAAGAAACCGTAGGCCTGGACGGCGGTCATGCAGCCCATGGCGCTCTGGACCAGCGAGGTGAAGGTGCAGCAGAGCAGGAAGACAACGGGCACGTAGAGCATCCAACCCTTGCGGCCGGTGCACTTGCAGAACACGGCGAGGGTGATCATGGTCATGCCGCCGAGCAGCTGGTTGGAAGCACCAAAGAGCGGCCAGATGTTGGCATAGCCACCAAAAGCGAGAGCGAGACCGGGAAGCAGGGTAACGACCGTGGCGAACCAGGGGTTGCCGAGGACCTTCATGTAGCCGGCCTTGGACTCGATGGCCAGGGCGTCGTTGGTCTGGGCAAAGAACTCGGAGAACGAGGTGCGGGCGATGCGGGCGACGGCGTCGAGCGAGGTCAGGGCCAGAGCGGAGACGTTCATGGTCATGAAGACGGTAGCGAGCGTGCCGTCAACACCGAAGGCCTGCATACCGCGGGAGATACCAGCGGCAAAGATCTGGAACGGGGTGGAAGCGACACCGGCGTTGAGAGCGCCAGTACCGGCGGTGTTCATATCGGAGAACATGATGCCGGCGACGATGATGGCAAGGATGCCAACGAAGGACTCAACGACCATAGCGCCGTAACCGACCTTGACGGCGTCCTGCTCCTTCTCAACCTGCTTGGAGGAGGTACCAGAAGAAACGAGGCTGTGGAAACCGGAGAGAGCACCGCATGCGACGGAGACGAACAGGACCGGGAACATCATGCCGGAGGCAGTGGAGAAGCCGGTGAAGACCGGAGCGGTGATAGTGGCCTGACCGTTGACACCCAGGACGACGATGCCGAGGACAGCGCAGACGATCATGACGATCATCATGATGGAAGTGAGGTAGTCGCGCGGGGTCTTGAGCATCTGGATGGGCATAGCGCCAGCGAAGACCAGGTAGACCATGACGACAGCGAACCACTGGAACTTGGTCAGATAAACCGGGAACTGCATACCAACGGCGAACATGAGAACCATGAGCACCACGCCGGTGACGAACTCGGCAGCGCCGGTGAGGTTGAACTTCTTCTGGGCCCAACCAAAGGCCATGGCGACGAAGGTGAACAGGATGGAGATGGTGCCAGCGCAGCCGGCGGCATAGGACTTGGTGAAGTCGATGGCACCGGTAGCAGCGCCAGAAGCGTCAACGGCCGGGGTGAACATGAACGTCTTGCAGACCATGTCGGTGAAGGCGGCGATGACGATGATGCAGAACAGCCAGCAGAACAGCAGGAACAGGCGACGGCCGGTCTTGCCGATGTACTTCTCGATGAGCTGAGCGAGCGACTTGCCGTTGTTCTTCATCGAAGCGTACAGGGCACCAAAGTCGTGGACGGCGCCAAAGAAGATGCCGCCGACGAGGACCCAGAGCACGACGGGCAGCCAGCCAAAGGCCATGGCGACGATCGTACCCGTAACAGGGCCAGCACCGCAGATCGAGCTGAACTGGTGCGAGAACGCAGTGAAGGCGGAGACGGGCGAGAAGCTGTTGCCGTCCTTCACGCGCTTGGCCGGCGTGAGGGCCTCTTTGTCAACGCCCCACTTGTTGGCCAGCCATCGGCCATAGCCCAGATAGCCGCAGGCGAGCACCGCCGCGGCCACAACCATGAGCAAAACTCCGTTCATTACATTTCCTCCTCTAAAAAGAACTTCCCAGACATAAAAAAATGAGGGCCGTCGGTTGCGCTCGACGGCCCTCATCTTCATCAGCCGCCCGTTATCGTACGGGCTAGCTGTATGTGCTAACCCGCATCAGATAATTACTACGCTGATAATGTTTAGCTGATGCGTGAACATGTCTAAGAAATCCTCTTCAATCATGATGCGAACGATCCGTGCGTGTTCACATCCCCCAGTGGTTGAAAAGGAGTATGAAACTTTAGTTGCCTAAAGTCAACGCAAATTTGTAATGAATTTTCAACTTTTTTGGATTTCTCGGTATTAAACGCCACTGACCTCGGACTTTACCCGACAAAAGTTTTTGCATGAGAGATGCCTCTCGGGAGTGGGCGGGCGTATGCAAGGTTTCCTGCTCTACAGTCCTGCTCGCACGGAGAGCACATTAAGTGCTCTCCGGCTCGTGCGGAACTCGCGACGGAGCAAAGTCCTCCGTCCGCCTCCTACGTTTACTTGCTTGCCGGGTACTCGACCTCACGCTGCTTGGCACAAGTGATCTATCTGAAATATCTACCTGTAGGTAAACCCTTGTAGAAAGGTTGACTGTTATGACTAAGGAACTCGATTTCGAGGCAATTAAAAACGCTGCTGAGTCCCATCGTGCTGATATGACGCGTTTTCTTCGCGCAATGATTAGCCACCCCTCTGAGTCCTGCGAGGAGGGTGAGGTTGTCGCTTGCATTAAGGCCGAGATGGAGAGCCTTGGCTATGACGAGGTCAAGGTCGACGGCCTGGGCAACGTTATGGGCTTTATGGGCGAGGGCGACAAGATCATCGCCATCGACTCCCACATCGACACCGTCGGCATCGGCAACCGCGAGAACTGGACGCACGACCCGTATGCGGGCTACGAAG
>USGN01000018.1 GCA_900554255.1 uncultured Collinsella sp.
GAACCTGCAGGTTCTGCTGGCCGGCGGCCACCCCGCCCACTCCCTCACCTTTAACATGTCGCTCGTGGGTGAGTTCGGCGGCACCGGCGCCACGTTCATCGTGCCGCTTCTGCTGATTCTCTTTATGAAGTCCAAGCAGCTCAAAGCCGTCGGTAAGGCCTCGATTGTTCCTGTTGCCTTCGCCGTCAACGAACCGCTGCTCTTTGGCGCGCCGATGATCCTTAACCCCTACATGCTCATCCCCTTTGTTGCCGCCGGCTGCGTCAACGTAAGTGTTGCCAAGTTCTTTATCGACAACGTGGGCATGAACGGCTTCTCCTTCGTGGTGCCTTGGGCTACCCCTGCCCCCATCGGCATCTTCATCACCACGAACTTCCAGCTTATCGCCCTGGTATTTGTCGCGATCATCATCTTGCTGGACGCCATCATCTACCTGCCGTTCTTGAAGGCATACGATAAGCTGCTCTGCGACCAGGAGGCCGAGCGCGCCGCCGAGCTGGGTCTTGAGTCCGATGGTGCTGCCACCATCGCCGCCAACGCCTCTGCGCCCGCTGTCGAGCAGACTACCGTCTCCGTCGAGCCGACCGCCGCTGCCGCCGACAGCAAGCCTGTCGCCGATCAGCCCGAGCCCGCCTTCGACGCATCCGCTAAGAAGGATGTCGATGGCCTGAAGGTCCTCGTCCTGTGCGCCGGCGCCGGCACCTCTGCCATGCTCGCCAACGCCATCAAGGAAGGTGCTGCGCAGACCGGAGAGAACATCGCTTCCTCCGCAGGCGCCTATGGCCAGCACACTGCCATCATGGATCAGTACGACGTTATCGTGCTCGCCCCGCAGGTTCGTAGCTACTACAACGACATGAAGGCCGACACCGATCGCCTGGGCATTAAGCTGCTCGCTCCCCGCGGTAAGGAATATATCGACCTTACTCGCGACCCCGCTGGCGCCATCAAGTGGCTCCGCGAGAACCTCGACTAGTTCCTCCCTCTGTTGGTGCCCGGATTCCCGGTTCGGGCACCTCTCCCTATTCGTATCCCACAGAAAGGATGACTCATGACCAACCCCATGCAGTTCCCCGACGGCTTTGTGTTTGGCGGCGCCACCGCTGCTTACCAGGTTGAGGGCGAGACCCGTACGCACGGCAAGGGCAAAGTGCCCTGGGACGATTTCCTGGCTGCTCAGGGTCGCTTCTCCCCCGATCCCGCAAGCGATTTCTACAACAAGTACCCGGTCGATATCGACCTGTGCCAGCGCTTCGGCATCAACGGTATCCGCGTCTCCATCGCTTGGAGCCGCATCTTCCCCAACGGCACCGGTGAGATTAACCCCGAGGGTGTTGCCTTCTATCACGAGCTTTTTGCCACCTGCAACAAAGCTGGCGTTATCCCCTATGTCACGCTCGATCACTTTGATACGCCCGAGGCCTTTTACCAGAACGGCGGCGAGGGCTTCCTGACGCGCACGACGATCGACGCCTTTGTCGAGTACGCCAAGTTCTGCTTTGCCGAGTTCACCGAGGTCAAGCACTGGTTTACCTTTAACGAGATTCCCGCGACCGCCGAGGGCAGCTTTATCGTCGGCAACTGGCCGCACGGCGAGAAGTATCGCTTGGACAAGGCCTTCCAGCTCATGCACAACATGATGGTGGCCCACGCCAAGGCTGTCGTCGCCTTCCATGAAGGCGGCTTTGAGGGCGAGATCGGCATTGTCCAGAACCTGGAGCCCAAGTATCCCCTCGATCCCAACAGTGCTGCCGACTGCGAGGCAGCTCGCATGGCCGATGTCATCAACAACCGCTGGGTGCTCGACGCCACTTTCCGCGGCCACTATGCAGCCGACACCATGGAAGCCGCAACCAAGCTGGCCCATATCGCCGGCGGCGAGCTCGACGTCCGTGACGAGGACATCGCCGCGCTGACCGCCGCGCTCCCCTACAACGATTGCCTGGGCGTCAACACCTACAAGTGCCAGTTCCTGCGTGCTGCCGAGGGCGAAAACGACATCAACCACAATGGCACCGGCGACAAGGGATCCTCGCGCTGGTTCCTCAAGGGCGTGGGCGAGTCATGCGTGCGCGAAGGCGTACCCACCACCGATTGGGACTGGATTATCTATCCCGAGGGCCTGTACGACCTGCTGCTGCGCATTAAGAACGATTACCCCAACTACAAGAAGATCTACATCACCGAGAACGGCATGGGCTATAAGGACGACTTTGAGGACGGCTTTATCGACGACGCCCCTCGCATCGACTACATGCGTCAGCATCTCGCATGGATCCTCAAGGCAATCGACGGCGGCGTGAACGTCGACGGCTACTTTGTGTGGTCGCTGCAGGACCAGTTCTCCTGGACCAACGGCTATAACAAGCGCTATGGCCTGTTCTACATCGACTTTGAGACCCAGAAGCGCTATCCCAAGGCGAGCGCGTACTGGTACAAGAACGTCTCGGAGACCGGCCTGCTCATGGCCTAGTTTCAGCCACATACCCCTTGTCGGCCGCATGTGAGTCCCTCCACGGGATCGCATACGGCCTTTTTGTTTTTTGGTCGGACCTGAGCGGGCCGTTTATCTCGATCTGTAACATCTAGCTGGGATTTTCGGCCCTAGCTGTTACAGATCAAGACAAACAGAACGCCCGAGCAGAAATATCTCAATCTGTAACAGTTAGCCATCAAAATCGGGTCTTCGTGTTACAGATTGAGACATTCGGAACCGTCTCTCAAAAACATCTCAATCTGTAACTGTTAGTCATCGAAATTGGGTCTTACTGTTACAGATTGAGATGTTTGAAGTGGTGAGTTTACAGGTCGAACTTGGGGCCCTTGTCGTTGTCCTTGAGGTCGGCGGTGTCCACTCGTAGGGCGTGCGTTACGCGATTGTTTCGAAACGGGCGGGAAACACAATGGGCCGGTGATGCTTCTAGTATGCCTATTCAACTGACTGTCTAACACCAAGGGGAGGATCGCGATGCAGGCAGATTCCGCTCAGCAGCAGGGCCTTTATCGCCCCGAATTCGACCACGATGCATGTGGCATCGGTGCGCTTGCCGATATCAACGGTGAGCGCCATCACCAGATTCTGGACGACGCACTGTCCATTCTGGTCAACTTGGAGCACCGCGGCGGCACCGGACTCGAGAAGAACACCGGCGACGGCGCCGGAATCCTGTTCCAGGTTCCGCATCACTTTTTCCGTAAAGAGGCCCAAAAGTGCGGCCAGATTCTGCCGGCAGAGGGCGACTATGGTGTGGCCATGCTGTTCTTCCCGCAGGACGACAAGGGCGTAGAGGATGCCCGTCGCGTGTTTGAGGAGGGCTGCGCCGAGGTTGGGGTGCCGCTGCTCTTTTGGCGCGAGGTTCCGGTCGACCCGCACGACCTGGGCGAGACGGCCCGCGCCTGCATGCCTACCATCCTGCAGGCCTTTCTGGGCCGTCCGGACGACACGCCCGCCGGCGATGCCTTTGAGCGTCGCCTGTACGTGTGCCGCCGCACCATCGAGAAGAAGGCCGACGCCGAGTTTGCCCTGCGCGACAAGATCTTCTATGTGTGCTCCATGAGCTCGCGCACTATCGTGTACAAGGGCATGCTCGTCGCCACGCAGATGCGCCGCTTCTTCATCGATCTCAACGACGCCGCCGTCAAAACGGCCGTGGCGCTCGTTCACTCGCGCTACTCCACCAACACCACGCCCAGCTGGGAGCGTGCGCACCCCAACCGTTTTATCATCCACAACGGCGAGATCAACACCCTCAAGGGCAACGTCAACTGGATCCGCGCCCGCGAGCCCAACCTGTACAGCCCCGTGCTGCAGCACGATCTTGAGCGCGTGATGCCCATCATCAACCGCGAGGGCTCCGACTCCGCGATTCTGGATAACGTGCTCGAGTTCCTGGTCATGAACGGTCGCCCGCTTACGCGTGCCGCGTCCATGTTGCTGCCCGAGCCGTGGGACCACAACGACAGCCTGAGTGAGGAGCGCCGCGCCTACGACGCTTACCAGTCCATGCTCATGGAGCCGTGGGATGGCCCGGCGGCCATCGCCTTTACCGACGGTCGCACGCTGGGCGCCGCCCTCGACCGTAACGGCCTGCGTCCCGCCCGCTACTATGTGACGCGCGACGGTCGCTTTATGCTGGCAAGCGAGGTGGGCACCATCGAGGTGAGCCCCGAGAACATCCTGACGAGCGGCTGTCTAGGGCCGGGCCAGATGCTCGAGGTCGACTTTGCCCGCGGCCGCGTGATCTACAACGACGAGCTGCGCGCCCGTTACGCCAAGGAAAAGCCCTACCGTGATTGGATTGCCGAGGAGACGCTGACCGTCGGCGCGCTCGATAGGCCTGCTGCGGCAACGCCCGCCGAGGACGCCGAGGTGCCCGCCGCCGTGCGCATGGCTAAGCTCGGGTATCATTGGGATGATGTTGACGAGGTCGTGCGTCCCATGGCCCAGCAGGGCAAGGCCCCGCTCGCCTCGATGGGTATCGATGCGCCGCTGGCCTGCCTGTCCAAGAAGACACGATCCTTCTACGATTATTTCTATCAGCTGTTCGCCCAGGTCACGAATCCGCCGATCGATGCCCTGCGCGAGCACATGGTCACCTCGACCACGCTCTACCTGGGCAACCACGGCAACTTGCTCGAGGACTCCCGTACGGCCTGCCAGCTGGTTCGCTTGGAGCGCCCGTTGCTCAACGAGGAGGAGTTCGAGCGTATCTGCGTCATCGACCGCGTGGGCTTTAAGACCTGCCGTTTCCGTGCCGTCTACCGCCGCGATGCCGGCGAGGGCGCGCTGCAGGCTGCGCTCAAGCAGCTTGCAGAGGACGTTGAGGCTGCGGTCCGCGACGGCGTGAACATCGTGGTGCTGAGCGACCGTGCCGCTGCGGGCGAGGTACCCGTGCCGTCGCTGCTCGCCGTGGGCTGCGTGCACAACCATCTGATCCGTGCCGGCGTGCGCACCTTTGCCGATATCGTGGTGGAGTGCGGCGATGCCGTGTCTCCGCACGACTTTGCGGCGCTGGTGGGCTACTCCGCAAGCGGCATCTACCCGTACAACGCGCATGCGTGCATCCGCAATCTGGCGGCACGCGGCGACCTGGACGTGACGGCCGAGCAGGGCATCGCCAATTACAACAAGGCCGCGACGGCGGGCATCGTCTCCATCATGTCCAAGATGGGCATCTCCACGGTGCAGAGCTACCATTCGGCGCAGATCTTCGAGGCCGTGGGCTTTACGCCGGAGTTCGTCAACGCGTACTTCGCTGGCACGGTGAGCCGTGTGGGCGGTATGGGTGTCGAGGACGTCGAACGCGAGCAAAATGAGCGCTATGACGCCGCGCTCGCTATCCTTAAGAGCCC
This sequence comes from uncultured Collinsella sp., assembly GCA_900554255.1. Taxonomy (GTDB): domain Bacteria; phylum Actinomycetota; class Coriobacteriia; order Coriobacteriales; family Coriobacteriaceae; genus Collinsella. The sequence goes on from USGN01000018.1 coordinate 5,353, forward strand.
GGCTCCCGATCAGCTGCCCACGTTGGGCCTGACCAAGTGGCGCCCGCTCGGCGGCGAGGATCACCTCATCGATCCGCAGACTGTCTACTTGCTGCAGACCGCCTGCCGTGAGGACAGCTACGACACCTTTAAGGAGTACAGCGCCCGCCTGCACCGCACCGGCCGTGCCGTGCGCCTGTGCGACCTGCTGGACTTTGATGCCAGCGGCCGCACTCCGGTGGCACTCGACGAGGTCGAGCCCGCGCTCAACATCGTCCGCCGCTTTAACACCGGCGCCATGTCGTATGGCTCCATTAGCAAAGAGGCACACGAGTGCATGGCCATCGCCATGAACCGCCTGCACGGTCGTTCCAACTCGGGCGAGGGCGGCGAGGACCCGCACCGCGAGACCCCGCTGGCCAACGGCGAGTCCAAGAACTCCGCGATCAAGCAGGTAGCAAGCGCACGCTTTGGCGTGACGAGCCGCTACCTGTGCAGTGCCTTTGAGATTCAGATCAAGATGGCCCAGGGCGCCAAGCCCGGCGAGGGTGGCCACCTGCCCGGCAAGAAGGTCTACCCCTGGATCGCCGAGGTCCGTCAGTCCACGCCCGGCATCGGCCTGATCTCGCCTCCGCCGCACCACGACATCTACTCCATCGAGGACCTGGCAGAGCTGATCTTTGACCTTAAGAATGCCAACCCCGGCGCGCGCGTGTCGGTCAAGCTGGTCAGCGAGGCCGGCGTCGGCACCATCGCCACTGGTGTTGCCAAGGGCGCTGCCGACAAGATTTTGATCAGCGGCCACAACGGCGGCTCGGGTGCCGCTGCTCGCGATTCCATTTGGCACGCCGGTCTGCCGCTGGAGCTCGGTCTTGCCGAGGCCCAGCAGACGCTGCTGCAAAACGGCCTGCGCTCGCGCGTGGTGCTCGAGGCCGACGGCAAGCTCATGGACGGCACCGATGTTGCCGTCGCCTGCTTGCTGGGCGCCGAGGAGTTTGGCTTTGCGACCATGCCGCTCATCTCCATGGGCTGCCTCATGCAGCGCGACTGCCAGCAGGATACCTGCCCGGCCGGCATCGCTACGCAAAACTGCCGCCTACGTCGCGGCTTCCGCGGCAAGCCCGAGCACGTTGAGCACTTTATGCTCTTTGTTGCCGAGCAACTGCGCGAGGTCATGGCGAGCCTGGGCTTCCGCACCGTCGACGAGATGGTCGGCCATCCCGAGTGCTTGCGCCAGATCGAGGTGCCGGGCAACCGCAAGGCCAACCTGCTCGACCTGTCGCCCGTGCTGGTGAGCGCGACCTGCGAGTTCGGTGCCCATATCCCGGGTGCCGACGGTCGTCACTTCCTGCCGCAGATGGCCGCGGACAGCGAGCTCGACAAGACGCTCGACTCCACGTTGTTTGTGCCCTATACGGCCGATGCCCGTGCGCACCTGCGTCCGATTCGCTTCCGCGCCGATATCGCCAACGTCAACCGCTGCGTGGGCACCATCTTGGGCAACGCGGTGACCAAGGCGCATCCCGAGGGCCTGCCCGCCGGCTCCATCACCATCGATTGCGATGGTTCGGCCGGTCAGAGCTTTGGCGCCTTCCTGCCGCGCGGCATTACGCTCAACGTGTGCGGCGACGCCAACGACTACTTTGGCAAGGGCCTTTCGGGCGGCGAGGTGTCGGTGCGCCCCAACCCGCATGCGACCTACAAGTTCGATGAGAACATCATCGTGGGCAACGTTGCGTTCTTTGGCGCCACGAGCGGCCGCGGCTTCATTAACGGCCTGGCAGGCCAGCGCTTTGGCGTACGCAACTCCGGTGCCACGGTGGTGGTCGAGGGCTGCGGCAACCATGGCTGCGAGTACATGACGGGTGGTCTGGCACTCATCCTGGGCGAGGTCGGGCAGAACTTCGCCGCCGGCATGACGGGTGGCGTGGCCTATGTCTTTGACCAGTACGGCACGCTCGATGCCCGTGTGAACCACGAGAGCGTCGAGCTTAAAGCCCCGACGGCCGGCGAGCTGGCGCAGATTCGCGAGCTCATTCAGGAGCACGTGGACGCGACGCAGAGCCCGCGCGGCATTAAGCTGCTCTACAGCTTTGAGACGATGAGCAAGCACTTTGTGAAGGTCATTCCGACCGAGTACGAGCGCGTGCTGGCGATTGTCGCCGCCGCCGAGGCCGTCGGCAAGACGCATGCGCAGGCCGAGGAGCTGGCGTTTGACATTGTGACCGGTCGCGCGAGTGACGCGGATGTTGCTCGCTTCGATGTTGCGGGCGGTGCTGCGGGTGCTGCGTCCGTGGCTGCCGGCTCTGTTGCTTCGACCAAGAAGGAGGCGTAAGTGCCATGGGTAAGCCCGGTGCTTTTCTTGATATCGATCGCGTGACCCACGAGCTTCGCCCCGTGGAGGAGCGCGGCCATGATTTCGATCCGCTGTACGTGGAGCTCGACGACGACGCGCGCCGTGCCCAAGCGAGCCGCTGCATGATGTGCGGTGTGGCGTTTTGTCAGATGGGCGCGAGCTTTGGCAAGGCACGTCCGAGCGGTTGTCCGCTGCACAACCTGATTCCCGAGTGGAACGAGCCGGTGTACCGCGGCCGTTGGGACGAGGCTGCCGAGCGTCTGTCGCTCACCTCGCCCATGCCCGAGTTTACGAGCCGCGTGTGCCCGGCACTGTGCGAGGCCGCATGCAACCTGGGCTCGGTCGATGGCCAGCCCACGACGATTCACGACAATGAGCGCGCAATCAGCGACCATGAGTGGGACAACGGCGGTCCGCGCCGCTTTGAGCCGGCAGGGGAGGGCGCGCCCACGGTTGCCGTGGTGGGCTCCGGTCCTGCTGGTCTGGTGGCAGCATGGGAGCTTGCGCGTCGCGGTGCCCGCGTGACGGTGTTTGAGCGTGACGACCGCCCGGGCGGCCTGCTCATGTACGGCATTCCCAACATGAAGCTCGAGAAGTCCGTGGTCGAGCGTCGCGTGGCGCTCATGCGCGAGCTGGGTATTGTGTTCGAGCTGGGTGCTGACGTTACGAACCCTGCGGTGGCGGCCAAGCTCAATGGCTTTGACGCCGTCGTGGTGGCTGCCGGCGCCCGTGCTCCGCGTGGGCTTTCGGCTGCGAACATTGATGCCCCGGGCGTGGTGTATGCCGTGGACTACCTGACGGCTTCGACCGTCTCGGTGCTCGATGGCGGCGAGCCCGCGGTGAACGCTCGCGGCCTGGACGTTGTGGTCATTGGCGGCGGCGATACCGGTAACGATTGCGTGGGCACCGCGGTACGTCAGGGTGCGCGCAGCGTGCGCCAGTTTGAGTTCTTGCCGGCGGCGCCTGATGCGCGCGCGGCGAGCAACCCCTGGCCGCAGTGGCCTAACGTGAAGAAGACCGATTACGGCCAGCAGGAGGCCATCGCTGCCATGGGCGGCGAGATGCGCGCTTGGGGTGTGGATACGCTCGAGGTACTGTTGGACAAGAAGGGCGCGGCCGCGGGCCTGCGCGTGGTCGATCTGGATTGGTCGGCTGGCAAGCCCGAGCGCATCGCGGGCTCCGAGCACGAGGTCCCGGCGCAGCTGGTGCTCATCGCCTGCGGCTTTACGGGTCCCGAGCATGGCGTGTTCGGCGCCGTTGGCGTGCCTGTTGCCACCGCTGGTCGTCCGCTGCCGGTGATGGCTGCCGAGGGCTCGCACCTTGCGGCCCGTGTCGACGGCGTCGCCGCGGATGCCGCGCCGATGTATGTGGCGGGTGATGCTCGCAACGGCAGCTCGCTCGTGGTAAATGCCATGGCCGATGCCCTGGCCTGCGCAGCCGAAGTCGCCGATGCGCTGGAGCTGTAAAGTAGTCATTTAAGAACGTCCCCAATGACTAGTCATTTTTTTGTCTAGTCGTTGGGGACATTTTTTGCGAGCGATTTGCCCGTTTGTCGACGCGCGAGTGTCCATTCGGCGTCTTCTTGAGCTGTGGCGCTCTGCTGTTTCTGTGATGGCCGGGGGCGCTTGGCTCAAAAGGACGGGTTTGCCGTCTATGTTTACCTGCGGTTTTGTTGCGGTGCGCATTTTCGGTCAAGCTTTTCGTCAAGTGTTTGGTCAGCATCTGGTTTGCAGCCGGAGGCCTATTTTGCCCGCGCTGGTCGTGGCTGCCCACCCTCCCCGTAAGCTCAAATTGAGGTCCATCAGTTTGAGGAGGATGCCATGACTGACCAAGTTTTTGACAGAGCGCAGCTGGCCGAAGCCGTCGGCAACGATATTGCCGACATGGCCCATTTTTGGATGCTGCGGAAGTTCCAGTTTTTGGAGCCGGCGCGCGAACAGTTCGAGATCATTGTCGACCCGTGGCTCAGCTATTGCACCGAGCCTTCGCAAAACGAAATCATGGCCTACAACATGGCATTTACCGATTGGCTGCTCTTCGAGCGCCCCTATCGCCATGGCAAGACGCTGCTCGAGCTGTATGTTGAAGAGCCGCCGGCATCGCTTTCGCCCGCCTCGCTCAAGCGGCTCGAGCAGGTACGCGACACGCAGTATTTCTCGCGCTTTGGTATTTTGGACAAGGATCCTGCGAACGGCATGGTTGCGCTGAAGGATACGCGCACCGATCGTCGCTTTGATGTCTACGACCCGCATATCGTGCAAAAGGAGCATTGGAGCGACGGCGCGATTGCGGTGCGCCTCGCCTGCATCGACGATGTTTGGCTGACGGCGGGACAGCTCTACCTGTATGACATCGCGCGCCTGAGCGACACGGCGGTCGACGGGCCGGGCGCGGTGCATCCCGAGGACCTGGAAGATGGTTTCGACACCTCGTGCATCAGTTTCTTTTTGCGCCTGGTCCGCGACATCATGGGCGCCCAGGGGCGGTACGTGAAGTCGCTCAACATCTACGAGCAGGAGTGGGAGTAGGGGATGTGGCTGGTGTCGCCTGCCTTGCCTTCTGCCGTTATGTCTCGGTCTGTAACGTCTAGGGACCAAAAACCGGTCTACCTGTTACAGATCGAGACGAACGCTTGGGCGCCGCTGGTTTGTCTAAAACTGTAACGTTTGGGGGCCTGGAGAACGTCTAACTGTTACAGACCGAGACGTTTGGCACCTGGTTGGGGGAATGTCTCAATCTGTAACATCTACAGGCCCAAATTCGACCTGCCTGTTACAGATTGAGACAAAGGCTGGACGCGGTGCCGAACAATCTAAATCTGTAACAACTAGAGGCTCAAAGACTGTCTTCCTGTTACAGATCAAGACATTTGTCAGCGGAGGCAACGGTGACGATGGCCCATTTGTCTGACGTGGCGGTGATGAAAGTGCCTAATACCGTTCTCAAACACAAACATGCGACTCGCAACACGTTGGCGCGGAATAGAATGCTCGCGCGGCTAACGGAGACGGCCAAGCAAGGTGCGCTGCTCGCAACGCATGACAATACCGAGCTCATGTGGCTGCGACGCCATGTTGGAACCGACGATATCGCGGAGCCCGAGCCGTACCTGTTCTGTTTTCAGCATGATTGGGATGCATTGACGCCGGCGGAGCGAGCGCTGAGGACTATCAAAGGGCTTGCGGAATTTCATCCCGATTGGGCGTTTTGGGGCTATGACGCGGCGCTTTTGTGGGGTTTGGAGGTGCTGAATGATCTGCTCGGGCCGCGCTTTCTTGTTAAGACGGGTTGTTCGGTGACGTTGAGCGGCGGGTGCAGGTTGTTGCGTCCGCAGATGGCGGGCGCGCTCGAGCGTGTTGATGGCGTGCGGGTGACGTCGTTTTGGCGCACGGTGGAGGATTGCTTACTGCGTGCGCCGTTCTCCTACGGGTTGGCGATTGCCGATTCTGCGCTGCGGGCGAAAGGCGTATCACGTTGGGATTTGTGCGAGCGCCTCCGCGCCGATTGCGAGGGCAGGCGAGGGTATCGCAGGGCACAGGTGATTGCGTCGTATGCGGACGGGCTGTCCGAAAACGGCGGCGAGTCTCGGTTCCGAGCGTTCTTTATTGCGTACGGCTTTCCAGTTCCGGAGCTGCAGGTGGAGTTTCGCGACCCGCTCGATTCGAGCCAGGTGTTTCGGGTTGATTATTTCTGGAGGCTCGAGGATGGGACATGTGTCATCGGCGAGCTCGACGGGAAGGGAAAGTATACCCTGCAGGATGGTGGGGATCGGGGGTCGGTCGACCCATTCGTGGCAGAACGTCAGCGAGAGTCTCATCTGACGATGCTCGGGCACAAGGTGCTTCGGTTTACGTTTGATGAACTCAAGAACCCGGGGAAGCTGGCTGAAAAGATGAGACTGGCGGGAATTCAACAGCGGGCCGATCTGGCTGAGGAATGGAGACGCCAGTGGTATGGGCGCTGAGAGGTTTTGTCTCGATCTGTAACATCAGGGGGCCCAATAACCCAGTACCTGTTACAGATTGAGACATTTCCTTGGTTTCGCTGGGGTGGGACTGCAACGTATTCCGTCCCCCACATCCCCTCTTCCCTCCGTTAACCGATATGCTCGACTTTAGGTCGCTGCATTAGGTGATAATGGACAAATGTTCAAGTTAATCGTGAGGGAGGAGTTCGATATGGCGTCTGCCGATCGTCCCACATTGTTTATCAATGCGACCGTCCTGGATGGTTCGGAACATATGGAGCCGCAGCCCGATATGGCCGTGGCTGTCGAGCGTGGCATCATCACCTGGATGGGACCGAGCGCCGTGGCCCAAGCTCCGGCGGGTGCCGAGGTCATCGACCTGGCAGGTGCGTATCTCATGCCGGGTCTCATCAATATGCACGTGCATCTGTGCGGTTCGGGCAAACCGGTCTCGGCGGGAGATGCCGGCGCGCTGATGAAGAAGCTCGACAATCCCGTGGGCCGCGCCATCGTGCGCCATATCCTCA